>JBMYRC010000004.1:0-81473 GCA_049601975.1 Alphaproteobacteria bacterium
CCCAGCAAGACGCTGCGGGAAGCGGCGCTCTATTTATCCGGTTACAAGGAGCGTAACGTTTACGGCGCCTCCTACTCGGTAAAAGAGAAGATCACCATGGCCGATCTATTACATCGGACCGACTATGTGATCCGGACGGAAATGGATGTCGTCCGCCATCAGTTACTGCGGAACAGCATCGAATTGCATGCGGCGCATGCGAGCTTTGTAGACGCACACACCATTCGCCTCGATTCACCGGGCTCGCAACAACAACAGATCACGGCGGATAAGATCGTCGTCGCGACGGGGACGAACGCGGCGCGCGATACGCATATCCCCTTCGATGGGCAACGAATTTTCACCAGTGACGAAATGCTCGATCTGGAGGATCTGCCGCGCACCATGGCGATCATCGGTGGCGGAGTGATCGGTGTCGAGTTCGCGACGATCTTCGCGATCCTCGGCGTGCGGGTCACCTTGGTCGATGCGCGCCCGCGCCTGTTGGAATTCGTCGATGCGGAAGTGATCGATTCGTTGGTCTATAATATGCGCCGCAATCGGGTGACCCTGCGCATGGCGGAGAAAGTGACGGGATTAGAGACGGCCGAGGATGAACGAGGCCAACACGTTCGCATCAAGCTCAAGAGCGGGAAGCAAATTTACGCCGACAAGGCGCTTTACAGTATCGGACGTCAGGGAGCGACCGACGGGTTGAATTTAGAAGCCGCCGGGCTCGACGCGGATTCTCGAGGCCGAATTTCCGTCAACGAATTTTTTCAGACCGCTGCCAAGAACATATACGCGGTGGGCGATGTAATTGGCTTTCCGAGTCTCGCCTCAACGTCCAGCGAACAGGGGCGCCTCTCGGCTTGCCATGCATTCGGCGCACCGATGGATAGCATGCCTGAGCTCTTCCCTTATGGCATTTATGCCATTCCGGAAATTTCGATGGTTGGAAAAGGTGAAGAGGAACTCACCGAAGAAGGCGTCCACTACGAGGTCGGCAAAGCCGAATACTGCGAGATAGCGCGGGGCACGATAATGGGCGATTCTTCGGGCATGTTGAAGCTGATTTTCGATGCGGAATCCCGAAAATTGTTGGGCGTCTGTATCATCGGCGAAGGCGCTAGCGAGCTGATCCATATTGGCCAAGCGGTGCTCGCGATGGGTGGCACCATCGACTACTTCATCAATACGGTCTTCAACTACCCGACCTTGGCGGAATGCTATAAGACGGCCGCCTTCGACGGGGTAAACCGACTGGGCTGATCGTCCCGCGCCGCGCGGGGACAAAAGGAGTTCGTCCGTTGATCCCCGTGACGGAGCATATCTCGATTTCCGAGGATGAATTAGAGGAACGCTTTGTGCGCGCCTCCGGCCCTGGTGGTCAGAACGTCAACAAAGTGTCGACGGCAGTGCAATTGCGTTTCGACGCGGCGCGCTCACCGAACCTGAACCCATCGACCTTCTATCGTTTGCGGTCCCTTGCCGGACGGCGAATGACGCAGGACGGCATCATTATTATTTCGGCGGAACGTTTTCGCAGTCAGGAGCGCAACCGCGAGGATGCGCTTGAACGGTTGGTCGAGCTTCTCCGGGAAGCGGCGACACCGCCGCGCCGCCGTCGCCCGACGAAACCGAGCCGCGGTGCCAAAGAGCGCCGCATCGGCGCTAAGAAACGTCGCAGCGCGGTTAAGAAGACGCGCGGCAAGGCACGCGATTTCGATTGATGAGGCATCCGACGACCGCGTGTTATGTCTATGTCTTGGGGGCATCTGGCAAAGGTGGGTACCGAACTTACGTCGGCTGGACGACCGACTTGGAGCGTCGCCTTGGTCGACATAACGCAGGTGATGGAGCACGCTCTACCCGGGGCCGGCAGTGGGAGCTCCTCTATGCCGAACGCTACCGGAACCGCCACGATGCCATGAGCCGAGAATGGCACTTGAAACGCGACCGGGCGTTCCGGAAGCGGTTAATGTTCGGGCGGTAGAATTTCCTGCACCACGATGTCGTCGAGCAAATGGTCGCGGCGGATGTCGGCTATATGCGCGCGTTTTTCTTCATTGGTGAGATGCGCGCCAACGCCTTGCGTCAATGCCAAGATGATAGAATTGTCTATCATATCGAGCCAATAGGAGCGGCGGACCAGCTTGCCATCTTGATCACGGGCAAAAGGGTTGTTCGGGTCGGCGCCGAGATCGGGTTTGTAATAGTCGGGCATTCTGTTATTTGCTCCCAAGTCGTTGCGCGGCCTGGCCCGTAATGACCGGGCGGCCTCGCTGTTTAGCCTGTTTTATGTTTTCGGCGACTGTCTCATTCGAGGTGGTCGGTGGATAGCGCGGGGGATTTGTGTCGCTGTAACATGTCGGGGCGCATTCTACCGGAAAGTTCCCTTGGGGCATCAAAAACATCGGTGTTGAAATTCGCGATTCGCCGGTCAAATTAGCGACCCGGTGCACGCTCGACAAGAACAGATCGTTCGTCCAACGCGCCAATAAATTTCCGACATTCACGACAAAGGCGCCGGGAACCGGTGGGATGGCTAGCCACTTGCCCGCCGGGTTCATCACCTGCAGGCCGTCATGGGTTTGCGCCAAAATGGTGAGGCTGCCGTAATCCGCATGTGTCGCGACACTCCACTGCGTCTCGTCGCGCCCCTCGGTGTCGATCGGTGGATGGTGCAACAAGCGCATGGTCACGCCGGGATACCGGTGCGCCGCATCGAAATAGTCGAGCGGCAAATTCAAACCGATGGCTATCGCCTGCATAATTCGACGCATGAGACCAAGCCGCAATTCGAGGCAGTTCCGCATAAACTCTTCGAATCCGGAAATGTCCGCCGCATCGGGCCACTGGTTCGCACCCATGAAGCTGGTCGACCATTCCGGATCGCCGAGCTGCATTTCGCGGCACATATCGAAGGTTTCCTTAAAATCCGGCGCGCCTGTGGAAAGCTGCTCTCCGTTGTCATCGGGCAGTGGATTGTAGCCGCGATTGGCATCGCTGTTCCGTGAATCGGCTTTCATCTTAGCGGTTGGAGATAAAGCGAAGAATTGCCGCGACCATTCGAACGTCTCAGGAATGTGCCTTGCAGGCAATCCATGATGTGACAGATAGAAAAACCCCAAACCGGAACAGGCGTCATAAATTTGTTGTGCAGTCGCTCGTTTTTCTACCTCTGATCCGCCTTCGGAGAATGCGCTGAAGTCAATAACGGGCAGTCTCTCGACTGTTATCTGTGAGGCTTGAAATCGTCCGGCATCACTTGCCGTCGATGGTCCACGATGGGCGGTGTCGGCCATTGTATTCTCCCTGACAGACGTAATCCTATGCAGGACTGTTGTGTTCGGCAAACCGCATCCTTGGCCCAGCAAGAGTGGCAGAGTAGCTTGCTTGTCAAAACTAGCACCTTGTTGTTGGCAATTTTGGGAGGATGAAATGGAACTTTACGACGCAATGCGTAAGACCTTTGCCGCGCGCGATTACACCGGTGAGGAAATGCCGGACGACGTACTCTATGAGATTTTGGAGAATGCGCGGTTCGCACCCAGTGGCGGTAACCGGCAAGGCAATCGCATCATTGTCGTGCGCGATCAGGAGACCAAGAATGCCTTGAGCGTGCTGAACGAACCCGCCGCCAAGCGTTATATGGCGCAAATCAATGTGGGTGAGAATCCTTGGAATTCATATGCACCGACGGTTTGCACGCCGGAAGAAATCGAGGCCACGCCGCCTGCATCTTTGCTGACCGAACCGGTTAAGAAATGCTCTGTCGCTTTGGTCTTCATCGTCAACCTTAAGGTGGTTGCATCTATGGATCAGAATTTGGAGCGTGTCGGCATCATTAGCGGCGGCTCGATTTACCCGTTCGTTTGGAATGTCTTAATGGCGGCGCGCCAAGCGGGGTTTGGTGGCACGATCACCACGCTTGCCTGTGCAGAAGAGCAGAAAGTGAAGGACCTGCTCGCCATTCCGGAAAACTTCGCAGTTTGCGCAGTGGTACCGCTTGGCAAGCCAATCAAGCAATTGACTAAGCTGAAGCGCTTGCCGGTGGAAGAGATCGCAATGCGTGAGAGTTTCAACGGTGCCGCGTTCAAGGTTTAGCCGATATTTAATGGAATGGTCTATCGCCTTTTGTCTGGGCGCGATGCATGCGGCGGCGCGCGGTTGGATCGAAGGCGTCTCTGCGATGCATGACGCAGCGGTTATCCCAAATCAGCACGTCGCCCATTGACCAAATATGCTCGTAGAGAAAGCGCTCCTGTGTCGCGTGTTCCCACAGACGGTCGAGAGTCGTTTCGCTATCCTCGATACTGAGTCCGAGAATGTATGAGTTAAACCGCCGACCCAAATAAAGTGCTTTTCGACCGGTCTCCGGATGAGTGCGGACAAGTGGATGACTCGGGCCAGGGCCCATTGACGGGTCGGAATAGGCCTTGAAATCCTTTCGAAGGACACCGTCGCTTGTGTAGGAGGGATCATGCTTAGACCAGCTTTCCTCGACGATTACGCGGAGGACTTCCGGTAAAGCTTCATAGGCGGCATAGAGATCGAGGAAAGATGTGTTGCCTCCTGAATTCGGGAGTTCCTTTGCGTGGAGGAAACTGCCCGCTGGGGGTTTCTCGACGAAACCCGTATCCGAATGCCAGCACGCCTCGCTCGCCCCCAATTGCCCGATTGGTTTGCCGTCTTCGATGACGTTCGAGATAACGTTGATCTCCGGCGGTATATCGGCCTTCTGGCCGGAGCCATGGGAGTATTTCAACAATTGGCTCGGCGGCAGTTCCAGTTCTCCAAAATAACCGGCAAACGTCATCAATTGCGGGTCGTCGAGATTTTGCTCTCGGAACAACAGAACCGGATTGGCATGCCATGCTTGGCGTATGCTCGCCACGATCTCCGGCGACAAAGATTCTGAAAGATTCACCCCCCGGATTTCCGCTCCGTGGGCGGCATTCAGACGGATAATTTCCATTGTCGTACTCTCCCGATCCCGATCCTAACCGTCGGCGTAGTTTTAAAAATAGAGCGCGATGGTTCCCTGGACACTCAGGACCTGTTCAGTAGCTGCGGCATCTGGCGTTCCCGGCGGGCCACATTGATCTGGTTGCGAATGCGTTCTTGCATGGACCGCACCCGATAGCCGAGATCGGCCTCCAAGCGGGCGCCGCTTTGCCGATTGATTTGCTCGAAGCCTGGTGCGCCGGGTGCGAAGGTAATATCCGCATCTGGTAACAGAGCGCGAATCTCGTCGGCGATACCTCCGAGTGAAATTCGGTGTGCGCTAGCGCAATAGATGTCCCGCGAAAGCGCTTCCGAGAAGGCCAGTTGCACCATGTATTCCGCGACATCGTCGATATAGATATAAGCGGACGTCTGCCCCGATGTCACCGGACAAATATAGGCATCGCCGATCGCGGCATTGGAGATCATGGCGGAAGCAGCGGCACTACGTCCGGTCAACCGGCCGTGACCGAAGACGGTGCAGATGCGCAAACCTCGGCAGTCGAGTCCGGTGTTCCGTGTATAGGCGCGGGCGGCGAATTCATTGGCCAGTTTGGCGACGCCATAAAGCGAGAAGGGCCGCTGCATCGACTCTTCGTCGAGCACCGCATCTCCATGATCGGATTGGTCGCCATACGTTGCGATCGAGCTTGGATAGACCACCCGGTTCACGCCGTTGCGATGCGCTGCCTCGAAGACATTATTGGTGCCACCGATATTCACTTCGTAACTGGCGTGTGGTTGCTCCTCGCTCGTCGGTGGTAGAATGGCGGCGGTATGAATGATCCGCTCGATGCCGTTTCCGCGGATGATTGACTCCAGACTGTTGAGGTCCGTCACGTCTGCTTCCTGCGCGGCAATCTTTCCGTTGCTCATCAAATCATCGAGGCGGCCGGTTTGCAGCATGCGGTCGAGGACGACGACACTTTCGCCCCGATCCAAAAGTGTTCGCACGATCTGCGAGCCGATGAGGCCCGCAGCACCCGTTACCAAAACCGACATACCGTCATCCTCTCGATCCGAATTGTGTTATAAAATTGCGTCGAAGAGCAAAGATATTCGTAATACGATTTTGAACCATCGCCGTTCACCGGTCCCGACTCCAGGCTACTTGGTTCGCTGCCATGCATTGCATACATTCCTATGACGGTCTCCCACAGCAAGTTGCCGGTAGCATCCAGTGCCCAGAATTGAAGCCAACGGCGTAGAACTAAACTATCGTTTCGACGGCCCGGAAGACGCTCCCGTCGTGGTAATGAGCAATAGTTTGTCGACCTCGCTGAAAATGTGGGATTGGCAGTTATCCGCTTTGACCGATAAATATCGAATGCTTCGGTGGGATAAGCGGGGCCATGGCGGCAGTACTGTGACGCCGCCGCCCTACGACTTGCCCATGCTTGTGGAGGATGTCCGGGCCCTGATGTTAGGCCTTGGGGTCGAGCGGGCGCATTATGTCGGTCTCTCGACGGGCGGCGCTATTGGACAACTTTTTGCGGTCCGCTATCCGGAGATGGTCCGCTCCCTCGTGCTCTGCGACACGTCGAGCTATGTGCCGCCCGAAGTGTGGGACGGCCGAATGGCGAATGCGCGCAAAGGCGGTATGGAAGCTGTCGCCCGTGCCAGCATGGAACGTTGGTTCAAACCCGCGTTCCGGGCCAGTCGACCGGAAGACGTCGAAATATTCCGACGTATGGTAACTGGCACGCAGATGGACGGGTATATTGGATGCGCGTCGGCGCTCAAACAACGTATGTTGCGACCACTACTGAAAACCATATCCGCCCCGACGCTTGTGATCGTGGGCGCGGACGACCCAAGTACACCGGTCGAACATTCGGAAATCATTCACCGGGAAATCGCCGGCTCCGAACTCGTGGTGATCGCGAATGCGGCTCACATTTCGAATGTAGCGCAGCCGGATGATTTTAACCGGACGCTGCGCACATTTCTGGACCGTCAGTAGCGTGGGCGAACTTACCGCCGTCGATCTATAAGAATTTTCCCCCTCAGTTCCGGTTGGAGCGCTATATTCCCTTATTCGGTGGCTCTTGATTTGAGCGCGTTTTGCAGTCAGATCTTTCGCAAGAAATTGAGCATCAGAAGCTAGCGGCTTTGGATGAATTGTGGCGCAAGAAATGCGGCGCTAAGAGTCTTCCAGCGCGAACCGATTTCGCCGTGTTCGAGGTTGGGGAGGATTTTTATTTCAGACTGCACGGCACAAATATCGTGAACTTGTACGGCGTCGAGATGAGGGGCAAATATATCTCTGAATTAACAGAGGAAATTTGCGCTACGATTTTCTGGGAATACCGTGGGGTAATGCAACGGCGCGGACCTGTAATGATTTAGCGCAAGCAAGTGCATCCCAGTCGGGAATACACAAAGATCATAAATCCTTTGCTGCCGTTGTCGCCGAATGGCGAGAAGATCAATCAGATTTTTAGTTGTTCCTATCCAGAGCGTTAAGCGGTGGGTGACGGCCTAGGATCAATTGGCAGCATCGGCGCGATGGCGAATAATTCTTCTATCCAATTCGCGGCTCTCAATAATGCCGCTTCGCCGCGTGGCTTGCCGACGATCTGAAGGCCGATGGGCAGGCCATCCTCCGTAAATCCGCAGGGAATGCTTATGACGGGACACGACGTCATCGTGAGGGCGAAGGTGATTGCGAACCAATCGATATAGGTCTTACACGCCTGTCCGTCGATTTCTGTGACGTAGCGTAAGTCCACGGGGAAAGCTGGAATCGACGCCGATGGGCAAATCAAAAGATCATGGGTTTTGAAGAAGGCGGCCATACGATGATAGAGCGTCCATCGATCTCTCTCCGCGGCGAATAGTTTTTCCGGAGTGACGTCGAACCCACGTTCGACATTGCCGACGATATCTTTGGTGATCCGGTTTCGCTCGCTCTCCAGCAATTCACCCATCATGGTGCCCAACAGGACAGCTCGTAGTGTCTGGAACCCGTCAAGCGCGCCTGAAAAATCAGGAATGTCGGATGTGACGTCAACTCCGGCACCGGTGAGTTGTTGGATGGCGTTGTCCGCGACCTCCCTGACTTCACGCGCCATGGGAACGATACCAAGGTCCGGGCTAAAGGCCACCCGTGCTGGTTGACCGAAGCCCTCGAGCGCTGTGACGAAAGAGGAAGGTGCATCAAAAGAGAACGGGTCGTCTGGGTGATGGCCGGCACCCGCGTCCAACATCAATGCCACATCGGCGACATTTCGAGCCATTGGTCCTTCCACCCAAAGCGTGTCGAAGGCTTGCAGCCGTTTGCCGCGCGGCACGGCGCCCGGACCGGGGCGCAAGCCTACCACTCCGTTGAACCCGGCAGGCGTGCGCAAGCTGCCACCGAGATCATTTCCCGTCGCGAGCCAGGTCTGCCCGCTGGCAAGAGCCGCGCCAGAACCACCCGACGAACCACCCGCACTGCGTCCCGTGTTCCACGGATTGCGCGTAAGACCGTTTACTGGATTGAACGTATGACCGCCCGCCCATTCCGGCACGTTCGATTTGGCGATAGGAATGGCACCACGGCTTTCGAGGGTGGCGACAGTTGCATCGGAAGTCGCTGGGATATTCTCCGCATAAATGGGAGAGCCATAAGTCGTTCGCACGCCGCCCACGTCGTTGTAATCTTTCACGGCAATAGGCAAACCTGCGAGATGACGCGGGTCGTCGCCGAAGCGGATGGATTTCGCTTGATCCAACGCACGCTCGAAACAACGGATGGGAAGGGCGTTCACATCGCTATCCACGGCCTCAATTCGAGAAATGGTTGCTTCAATTGCGTCCTTTGGCGCGAGATCACCTTGCCGTAAGGCGTGTACGACATCGCTTGCGCTCATTCTCCATAATTCGTCCGATGACATATGTTTCGACTCCGTCGTGCGTTTAATCCAATCCGGACCCGCTGGCGGTGCCGGGTCTGGGTGCTAGATTAAACCGGGCCTCCAATTAGTCACTATGCAAAGGAAGAATTGACATGAGCACGGGCAACGGAAAAGGCGGGCCGCTAGCGGGCCTGAAGATTTTGGAACTGGCGGGCATCGGACCGGCACCGTTGTGCTGTAGCCTCATGAGCGACCTCGGCGCGGATGTCTTGCGCCTCGACCGAAATCGAGATGCTGGATTGGGGATCGGACGCGATCGGCGCACCGACCTGACCCGACGCGGTCGCAAATCGGTCTCTGTCGACCTGAAGCACTCGAAAGGCACCAAAACGGTACTGAAGCTCGTGGAAGAGGCCGATGTCCTTGTCGATCCGTTCCGCCCAGGTGTGACGGAGAAACTCGGCCTTGGTCCCGATGATTGTTTCGCACGGAACAAGAAGCTGATCTATGCTCGGATGACTGGCTGGGGCCAGACCGGGCCGCTCGCTCATGCCGCGGGGCATGATCTCAACTATCTGTCATTGACGGGTATCGTCCACGCCATCGGTTCCAAGGAAAAACCGATCCCGCCGTTGAACGTTGTCGCGGATATGGGTGGTGGCGCTATGTCCATGGCGCTTGGCATTCTGGCTGGTGTCTACGAAGCGCGAAATTCAGGGGAAGGCCAAGTCGTCGACATCTCGATGACCGAAGGCTCGGCCTATCTGGCGCTTGGCATTTACGGGATGGCTGCGGTCGGTGATTACAACCACGAGCGGGAAAGCAATTTTCTCGACGGCGGAGCGCATTTCTACGGTTGCTACGGGACCAGCGACGATAAGTTTGTCTCCATCGCCTCCATCGAAGCGAAGTTCTACGCCATCTTGCTGGATAAACTCGGCTTGGCCGGGGACAGCTCGTTGCCGCCGCAAATGGATGAGTCGCAATGGCCCACCATGACGAAGAAGTTTGCCGGAATTTTCAAGACGAAGACTCGTGATGAATGGTGCGAGATTATGGAAGGCACGGATATATGTTTCGCGCCGGTCCTGACCTTTAATGAGGCGCCGGACCATCCGCACAACCAGGCGCGCGGTACTTTCGTCGATGTGGAAGGTGTTCCGCAACCTAACCCGGCACCTCGGTTCAGCCGCACGCCAGGTTCGGTCAAAGGGGGCGCTCCGGACTACGGCGCCGATACGCGAGACGGTCTCATTGAATGGGGTTTCGACGCTGGTGAGGTGGATGCGCTTTTGGAAGAGAAAGCCGTCGGTTGGCAAGGGTAGCGCCGCGCCATGGCGCTCAGCCTCGGCAGTGATATCGGCGGTACATTCACGGATTTCGCCCTCGTCGATGGTGAGACCGGCAACATCCGGATTCACAAACGCCTGACCACGCCGGATGATCCGTCTGTAGCGGTGGAGGCGGGGGTCGCATCGTTGCTCAACGGCGATGCGACTGACCTTGCCACTCATATTCATGGGACGACCTTGGTCATCAATGCGGTGATTGAACGCAAGGGTGCCCGCACCGGGTTGATCACGACCGAGGGCTTTCGCGACGTCATCGAGATTGGCCGCGAGAAACGCTACGACGGGTGGGATCTCAAGATTAGCTTTCCGGAACCCTTGGTGGAGCGCGCTCTGCGGCTTGAGGCGATCGAGCGGGTCCATGCGGACGGCCGCGTTCTCAAGACCCTCGACCGCGAGGCATTGAAGGAAACCATCGCAGCGTTGCTGCGCGAAGGTATCGAATCCATCGCCGTTTGCCTGCTGCATTCCTACAAAAACCCGATCCATGAACAGGCGGTAAAGGCTGCTATAGAGGAACTGGCACCGGATCTGCCGATCTCACTTTCGTCGGAAGTGCTACCGGAAATCAACGAGTACGAACGTGTATCTACGACAGCGGTGAATGCATACACGAAGCCGGCGACGTCCCAATACCTGTCACGGCTCGAGGAGCGCATGAGTGGTCTAGGTGTGGGCGGTGAATTACTGTTGATGCAGTCGAGCGGCGGCATCAATTCAGCGAGGACGGCGCGGGAGTTTCCCGTCCGCATTATCGAATCCGGCCCGGCGGCAGGAGCCTTAGGGGCGGCTCACTATGCGCGCCTCGCGGGTTTGGACCATGTGTTGTCCTTCGACATGGGTGGGACGACCGCCAAGATGTGCCTAGTCCAGGAAGGCCGCGTGTCGCGCACGACGGAATTCGAAGTCGCCCATGTCCACCGTTTCAAGCGCGGCAGCGGAATCCCTGTGAAGGTTCCGGTCCTCGATCTCATGGAGATTGGTGCGGGCGGGGGGTCATTGGCGCATATCTCCGAAGTTGGCACGCTGCAGGTGGGACCGGAGAGTGCCGGGGCCGATCCCGGCCCGGCCTGTTACGGCCAAGGGGGCACGCAACCGAGCGTCTCCGACGCGGACTTGGTATTGGGATATCTCGATCCGGCGCATTTCCTCGGTGGTGAGATGTCATTGGATAAGGAAGCCGCCGAAGCGGCAATCCGGAATGTTGTCGCCGATCCATTAGGGCTCGACGTGACGCAAGCAGCATACGGCATCCACGGAATTGTCAACGAGAACATGGCCGCCGCGGCAAAAGTGTATGTGACCGAACACGGCGAGGACCCTGGATACTACACTCTAGTGGCCTTTGGTGGATGTGGGCCGGTACATGCGGTCGATCTGGCCCGACGGCTCGGGATCGGCAGTGTGTTGATCCCGCCGCGCGCCGGTGTAGCCTCCGCCATTGGCATGGTGGTAGCACCTGTCAGCTACGATACGGTGCGGACGAACCGGGTGCGCGTCGCGGCGGCGGACTTCACCATACTCAATACGCTCTTCACGGCGATGGCGTCGGAATGCAGCGAGCGGATGCCGGAGTCGATTGATCCATCTGAGCTGTCCTATGAACGGGCTGCGGATATGCGTTATGTGGGACAAGGCTACAACGTGGCGATCCCCCTGCCTGATGCGCCGCTATCGGACGCGAGCGCGACGGATGTGCGCGGCTGGTTTGATGAGACCTATCGCAAACTTTACGGCCGCACCTATGACGATCTGGAGCTTGAGTTCATTAATTTGCGCCTGACCGCGACCGCCCCCATGGGCAATGTATCCCTGACGACGGAAATCGGTGGCGGACAGGCGACGCCAATCGGCGAGCGCCGGGCGTACTGTCCGGTTGCTGGCAGGTTCGTGGCGCATGCGATCTTCGAGCGCGCCGATCTCTCACCGGGATTTGAATGCGCCGGGCCTGTTATCGTGCAGGAGAATGAATCCACGACGATTATAGGCAGTGACGGTAATCTGTCGGTGGATGCGCAAGGTAGTCTGTTGGTGTCCTTGGCCGGACGGGGAGGTGTGCGATGACGCAAGTGAAGCTCGATCCCATCACGCTGGAAATGTTTTGGCGGCGGCTGAACTCGACCGTCGACGAACTCGCGGCGACGCTGAAGCGGACGTCGTTCTCGACCGTGGTGCGGGACGTCAACGACTACGCGACCGCGATCTTCGACCGGGAAGCTCGGCTATTGGCGCAATCACCGGACTCAACACCGGGTCTTTGCGGGCCCTTGGGGCATATGTTGCGCTGCATGCTGCGCGACAATCCGCCCGACACCTTGGTCGACGGTGACGTCTTGATCGGTAACAACCCCTGGGAAGGCAGTGGCCATCACAACGACATCACGGTGACGACGCCTGTGTTCTTCGAAGGTGCGTTAATCGGCTACACCGTGTCGTGCTGCCACCATGTGGATATCGGCGGACGGCGGGCCACCACGGAAAGTCGCGACAATTACGAGGAAGGCCTGCGCATCCCGCACCTGAAAATCTTCAAGGCGGGTGAGCTGAATACCGACGTGCTGGCATTTATCGAGAACAACGTGCGCTCGGCGGGAACCGTCATCGGTGATCTGCGAGCGCAGTTCGCGGCCAATCACGTTGGCTGCGAGCGGATGAAGGCTGTTTGTGTGGAGCGCGATTGGAGCAACCTGCAGGAATTGGCTGACGAGATCATTGAGCGTAGTGAGGCTTTGGCCCGCGCCGAAGTCGCGAAACTGCCCGATGGCGTCTATCGCCACAAAGCCATCATCGATATCGAAAACGGCGAGGAGGTCACCATCCGCTGTCAGGTCACGATCGCCGGCGAGACGATTGAGATCGACTATGGCGGCAGTTCGCCCCAGGTGAAGTCAG
This sequence comes from Alphaproteobacteria bacterium, assembly GCA_049601975.1. Lineage (GTDB taxonomy): Bacteria > Pseudomonadota > Alphaproteobacteria > UBA8366 > UBA8366 > UBA6544. Next base: position 13,070 of record JBMYRC010000004.1, read on the forward strand.
CGGTGAATTGCACCCTGACCTATGCGTCCTCTTATACGACATTCGCGGTGAACGCGGCGCTCAATTTGTCGATCAAGATCAACGAGGGCACCTTACGTGTTCTCACGATTAAAGCGGATGAAGGCACCGTCGTGAATTGCACCTTCCCGGCACCGACCTTCGCGCGCACGGCCATCGGCAATCATCTGGCGGAGATCATCTATTGCGCATTGGCGGATGCGGTGCCGGAACGCATCGTCTCGGGCTCCGGCTCGACGCCGATGTGGGGGCAGTATCTCTTTGGAAAGAAACAGGACGGCACACCCTTCGCACCACTCAACTGCATCAACGGCGGCATGGGGGCCAGGCCCGACAGCGACGGCGTTTCGTGCCTGACTTTCCCGGTCAATGTCGGCAACACACCGGTGGAAGTGCTGGAAAGCGAAGTGCCAATCTTGGTGACCAAGCGCGCCCTTTGGCAGGACTCAGCCGGGCCAGGTGAATTTCGCGGCGGTTTCGGTCAGGAGTTCGAGGTCGAAGTGCTGGGCGATGATCTCGGTCCCCTCGACGACATTCTGGTAAGCTTCCGAGGCGGCCGCTTTATTCACCCTGTGCCCGGTGTACAGGGCGGTGGCGGTGCCCCCAATGGTGAACTCTACGTTAACGGTGAACGCCAGGAGCCAGGCATCCAGCGCACCCTAGGTCCCGGTGATCGGTTCCTCTGCCGCGCCCCTGGTGGTGGCGGTTTCGGTAAGCCGTCGAAGCGCTCGGGATCCGCGATCCAACGAGAGTTGCGGGCGGGATTGGTTAGTGAAGCGTATGTGCGGGAGCACTATGGCGAAGTGAGTGCCGCCGATGCGGGTGACGATTAAAGTTCTTTGGTGATTTTCGCCAAGGCGATTCCTGCCTCGCCCGCAATTCCGTAGGCCATGTATATCGTTCCGTCGTCATCAACAAAGATATCTGGGTCGCGGAGCTGATTGGCAGGGATGTCGATGGCGCCGCGTTCGGACGGAAGCAGCGGTAGCTCGACGCCTTCATAAACGAATTCTGGGCGCATGATCTCAATGGAATCACCGGCCCACCAATCGGATGGATCCCCGTCCATACGGAATGAGCAGGTGTAAATCACTTCCGGTGACTCGCTGATAACTGTGTGAAACATGGTCATCTCAGTCTCGCTTCGCCGCCAGAGGGCGACGTGCCGAATGTCTTCCGGAAACCCGTTTGGGATGCCCAGCGACTCAAACGGTTGAATTCCATTTGGAGAGCGAAGCAACTCTGCGGTTCGCGCGAACGCGTAGAAGGCGCCGTCCTGCCGGAAGACCCGGAAATAGGCGGGGCCGAGAAGGGGCTCCCGGACAGTGAAGGTTAGACCGTCACTCGATTCCGCGACCCGCGTTCCTTGAATTTGTTCGCCGTCAGGCTTGTAACCGGTGCGGCCGTGAAAATAGAGACGGATCGACTTCGCTGCGTCGTCGATATAAATCTCCGGCGAGGCGATGTGGTTGATGAAATAACTGTCCGCCAGATCGAGAATTCCGTCCTCATGGGTGCGCCATGGACCCTCGACAGTATCCGCGACCGCGAGCCGGATATAGCTGCCGTTATGGTGCGCGAAGTAGAGGTAGTAACGCCCGAGCGGATTGGCGAGCCAATCGGGTGCGCGGATCAACGAGGGGCCGTTGATATTTGTGCCCATCCTTGCATCCATATCGGGCGCAATGATCGGGCCGTTACCCAGCCGTTCAATCTCAAAATCCATCGTCGACGTCGTCTATTCGATTTCTTCCATTCGCTGGACGTCCGGGCGTCCGGCCATGAAGGGCCCCATTGCAGCGCCCAAGGTCTTGAAGTGATCGGAGTTGCGGTGGAACTCGGTCGCGGCTTCATCCTTGTAGCGCTCCATGAAGACGAATGTATGCGCGTCGTCGGTGCGATAGAGCTGATAGAGCAGGCAATCCGGCTCGTTCGCGTTCACCGCTTCGACGAGTTTCATCGCCGCCCCGACGAATTCGTCCGCCATACCGTCTTTCACTTTAATTGTTGCCACGATGCCGCGCATTTCGCTCTCCTTTTAGGCTTGTTTGCTTTGGGTGATATTTAGCTCTGATCTTGGGTGAGGCGAGTAGGGGCATCGTTTGACAGGCTCAGAATGATGAAAGTGGGGAATGTTGCATTACGAAAAACGGGTCATCCTGAGCCTGTCGAAGGATGACTCCGCGCTCACCCAGGAATGATCGTCTCGCCTTGTATCTGAGTGCGGTGCAGGATTCGGGGGCGCGCGTGGTCGACCTCGGTCCGGTGATGCAAGGCGCAGCGGTTATCCCACAACAGCACGTCGCCCGGTCGCCACTTGTGGGTCCAGGTGTAATCATCTTGAGTTGCGTGCCGCCAGAGACGATCCAGTAGCGCTTCGCTGCGCTCGTTCGGCATGCCGAGAATATAGTTCGACGGCCAAACCCGACGGCGTCCAAGATAGAGTGCTTTCTTGCGCGTTGTCGGATGAATGCGCACCAGTGGATGAATGGGCCCTTCGACCTCTTCCGGCGTTGCCGGTAGCTTGGCAGTGGGGCGCAGCACACCGGCACTGTTGCGACTTGAATCGTGGAGTTGCAGTTTTCCTTGAACCGCGATGCGCATGATCTCGGGCAAGCTTTCATAAGCCAAATACTGGTTCGCGAATGAGGTATCGCCGCCGCCACCATCGGGTATGTCGATTGCGTAGAGCATGCTTCCGGCGGGCGGTTTCTCGATATAGGAATTGTCCGAATGCCACACCACCTCACCGCTGCCGAGCCCGGCATTCTCGCGCACCGGATTTCCTCGCTCGTCTAAGTTTGAGACGACGGTGATTTCGGGGTAGTCCGCAAGCAGGCTCTTTCCTTTCTTGAACCCGGCCTTGCGGAAATACTTCTGGGCGCCGCCTTCTTGGACGGGGCCAAAAATGCTGGAAGCTTTGAGCAATGCGGAATCGTCGAGTGATTGGTCGCGAAACAGCAGTACTAGATGTTTGTGCCATGCGTCGCAGAGGGCGTCGGCCACCTCCCTCGAGACATTGGAGGACAGGTCTATTCCGGAGATTTCGGCGCCGAGGGCGGAACCGCTCGGTTTAATGTCAAAACTGATCATATCTAAATAGTCGAGCTGTGACCCACGATTGACAAGACCCCATCCTTGCCGTCGCCGCAGGGTGGGCGATATTCCTTGGCAACAGGTTTCATTTTCGGGAAGGAGAACGTCCATGTTGAGGAACGAGCCTACCGCTTATTCGGTGGTCTGGCCGCGCGGAGAGAAAACTCAGGAGATCGCACCTCTCGCCAATCGTCTGGGCTCGCTGGAGGGCAAGACCGTCGGTTTCGTCTGGGACTATCTGTTTCGGGGCGATGAGATTTTTCCGCTCCTGGAAGAAGGTCTGAAACAGCGCTATCCGAAGATTAAGTTCGTCAATTACGACGCCTTCGGCTCGACCCATGGCGGCGACGAGCACGCGGTTGTCGCGGGCCTTGCGGACAAGATGAAATCGACCGGGACTGACGCTATCATTTCTGGGATGGGTTGTTGAGGTAGCTGTACGCCCGCCGTGTTGCGGGCAAGCGCAGCTGCCGAAGAAGCCGGAGTACCTTCCTCCTCCCTCGTTTGTGAAGGGTTTGTAGGCCAAGCAGGCACGACTTCGTCCGGGCTTGGCATGCCGAACCTGCCGCTGGCCAAGGTGCCGGGGCATGTGGACGTGCAGACCGATGATGAATTGCGCGAAAACGTCCTCGACGTCACCGTCGACGAAGTCATCCGCAATTTGACTGAGCAACCGCCCGCCGCACAGGTGCTGCAGGAGCCGGCGCCAGGCGATGTACTGTTCGAAGGGACCTTCGAGGAAGTGAATCGCTTGTTCCTGGAGAACGGCTGGACCGACGGTTTGCCCGTCGTCCCGCCGACCATGGATAAGATTGAGGAGTTCCTCGCCTTTACGGATCGGCAACCCCATGAAGTGTTGGGGAAGATGCTCCCGGATAACCGAGAAGCGACGATCTGGAATGTCGCGGTGAACGGCGTGATGGCGGGCTGTCGCCCGGAATACATGCCGATCCTGGTGGCTCTGGCGGAAGCCATGGCCGATGCCCGCTATGGGGTCGAGCACAGTGGCAACACGCCGGGGGCGGAGACGCTGATTGTGCTCAACGGGTCGCTTATCAAGGAACTGAACTTCAACTACGAGCAAGGCGCGTTGCGTGACGGCTTTCAGCCGAACACTAGTATCGGGCGTTTCTGGCGGCTTTATCTGAGGAATGTCGCTGGATTCCTGTTGCATGGGAATGACAAGGGAACGTTCGGCAATACCTGGCGAGTGGTCATGGCGGAGAACGAGGATGCAATTCGCGACATGGGATGGACCACACTCGGCGAAGATGCAGGTGCGGCGAAGGGGGAAAATGCCATTACTATTTCCCGCTATACCGGCGGTAACGTCATCGTCTCGGTCTTCGGCAATTCGGCCGACAGGGTGCTGCCCTATCTCGCCGATAGCCTGATCAAGCATACTGGTTGGGAGCTGTGCTTTACGGTGGGGATCGCGACTGGCACCTATCAGCCGCTTTTGGTGTTGAGCCCGATCATCGCCCAAGTGTTGGCGAAGTCCGGCCTGTCGAAGCAGGATGTCCAGCAATGGCTGTTCGAGAATGCGCGGATTACGGCGGAGAAGTTCGAGAAATATATTGGTGAGTACACGAACTTCGTGCCGGGGCAACGCAAACTCTCGGATATGGTACGGTTGGGCCAAGCGCCGAAAGTGTTCGGCGAGTCCGATGACCCAAATCGTTTAGTGCCGTTGGTCTGCGTGCCGGAGGATATTCTGATTGCGGTCTCCGGCGATCCGTTACGGACGAACTGCTATCTGTTCATCCACAACGGCATGTTGGGATACACGACGCCGAAGGGCATCGAATTGCCGACGGATTGGAGTACTAAGCTAAGGGCGGCCCGGAATAGGTAGGGGCTGTCCCTCTGCATTCGTCATTCCGGGTACAGGCTTTGCCCGTCCCCGAATGACGAATTTTTCTGTTGTCGTTCCATGACCTGCGGAGAAAATTCGAAATTTTGGCCTGAGCGGACCGCACGATCGATATGTCTGCGAACTCATGCGGGCGGCAGATGCCCGCGCTTTACCCACAGTACACAGCCCTCGTCGCTCCAGGGCGCATGCTTGCTGCCGTCGGGCTGGCGCAACCACGTGCCGGATGGATAGACGCCGTGCTCGTCTTTGAGCACGCCTTTCAGGACCAGAACTTCTTCGCCACCGGGGTGGGGGTCGTGCTCGACTTTTGCACTCGGCTCAAACTTTACCAATCGGACGGTCTCATCGCCGAATTCGTGCAGCGCCATGGCGCTCAGTCCCGGCTTGCCACGGGGCACCCATTCGCCGGTATTGGTGTCGACCGCGAATTGGCGGTCGTCACCGGGCTCGAACTGGCGCAGTTTCACGAGGATCGTGCAGCCGTCTTTACTGAACGGTGAGTGCCGCGTGCCGTCCGGGTTGCGAATATAGGTGCCGGCCGGATAGTCGCCGTGCTCATCGGAAAACACTCCCTCCAGGGCCAGAAACTCTTCGCCCATCGGGTGTTCGTGCTCCGGGAAGCCGCTGTTGGTGGCGTAGCGCACGATGGAAGTAGCACGCGCTTTTTCCTCGCCGATACGGTCCAACATCTTGCGCTCGACCCCGCCCGCCGGAGACGCGATCCACTCCATCGCGTTGGTGTCCCATTGGGCGCGTTTTGAAAAATCCGCGTGGAGCTTCATTTCCGTATCCTTTCGGTCGCAACAGCTATTTTTCTATGAGTTTCGGCGCTTGCGCCGGTCTCGATATTTTTGCCGTGGAGCGCAAGTCGCCGACGATTTTTTCGTACGCTTTACGGCCGAGTTCCTGGCGCAGTTTGGCTGCGACTTCGTTGAAGGGGGCGGCTTCTGCTTTGCGGCGTTCCTCCAATTTGATGATATGCCAGCCGAACTGTGTTTTGACTGGTGCCTTGGTGAATTCACCCGCCTTAAGCGCGAAGGCAGCTTTTGAGAATTCGGGCACCATCATCCCGTCGGAGAAAAACCCCAAATCGCCGCCCTTGGCGCTGGAAGGCCCGGTTGAGTGTTCCTTCGCGGCCGCGGCGAAATCACCTTTATCGCCCAGTTCCGCGATGATTTTCTTCGCTTCGGCTTCGGTTTTCACCAAGATGTGGCGTGCGCGGATTTCCTCGGGCCGTTTCGCACCTGCGATTTGTTCGCGGTATGCGGCCTTCAGTGCATCGTCGGTCAATTGCTCACCAATTTTAGTCTCAAGATACATTTGCTGGAGAACGCCGTCGGAAAGCACCTTGATCCGCCGTTTGACCTCCGCCGTTTCCGCCAATCCGCTTTTGCGCGCGGCGTTCGAGACCAAGGTTTGCTCGATCAACCGTTCGACGATCTGATCGGCCATTTGGCCCAATCCGGCTTGGCGGTATTGTTCGGGCAGTGTCTGAAAAAGCGCCACCACATCCGAAGAATATATATTCTCTCCATCGACGGTGGCGACGATGACTTTTTCTTTGGCCGCGGTCGGCGCGGTTTGCGCGGCAGCGGGAAAGGCAATGAACGGCACGACCGCCATTGCGGCGGTGATTATGGCACGCTTCATGAGATGTTCCTTTAAAATGCAAATTTTTGCGGAGTGTCGCAGAGATGGGCAGTGCTGCAAATAAATTCCAGCACCGGCTCACTGTTTTGTGTTTGTCTGGGTTAATTCACGTTCACGGCGTCGCCGAGCACGTAACCGATTTCGTCATTTATCACGAGGTCAGCGTGGCTGTCATGCTCTGTTTCGTCCCGATTCAGAATTGCGTAAGTAGCACCGTTCCGCTTTGCCATGAGTGGGAACCCCGCGGCCGGATAGACGACCAAGGAAGACCCGATGGAGATCATTAGATCGCAGGCCATGGTTTCGATCTCTGCCGCGCGCATGGCGTCCTCCGGCATTTGCTGTCCGAAAGAAATCGTCGCTGTTTTCACATAAGGGCTAGCGCAGTTCTTACATTTGGGCAGGGTCTCGTCCCGCGCGAAAGGTTCCAGAATTTCGCTAAGCTTGTGCCTTTCCCCGCAATCGAGACAATGGGCGTATGTGGAATTTCCGTGCAGTTCGATCACCTTCTCGTCCGGCACGCCCGAGGTCTGATGCAGGCCGTCGATATTCTGAGTGATGACGGCCGAAATTTTGCCTTCGCGCACTAATTTTTCGACCGCGCGGTGACCGCGATTCGGCGTCGCCTTTTGCATGGTTTTGTCGGTCTCGATCTTGCGCCGCCAGGTCTCGCGCCGCATTTCCTCGGAATCCATGAAATCCTGAAAATACACCGGCTTAAATTTGTCCCAAACACCCCCAGGGCTGCGGAAATCTGGGATACCGGATTCAGTGCTGATACCAGCTCCGGTGAAGACAACGACCCGGTTTGCGGTCTCGATTAATTCCTTTAGCTGATCGGCGTACATGTCGTTCCTCTGCATGCTTTCTTCAAAAGCCAATCACGACTGAATTAAGGGGACAAGCGGTGATTTATATTCGTTCTGGAAATTCAAGGGGTTTGGGCGTAAATGTACGGCCAATGGCGGGGTCTTAACCGCTGACACGATACATATGGGGACTATTATGGCTCGGGATTGGACGCCGGAATCTTGGCGCGGATTGCCGATTCTCCAGGTGCCGGATTATCCGGATCAGGTGAAATTGGACGCCGCGGAAAACACGCTCAGAGCGCAACCGCCGTTGGTATTTGCCGGCGAGGCTCGGAAACTCAAAGCAAACCTTGCACGGGTGTCCGAGGGTAAGGCCTTTTTGCTGCAGGGGGGCGATTGCGCGGAGAGTTTCGCGGAATTCAGCGCGAACAACATCCGCGATACCTTCAAGGTATTGCTTCAGATGGCGGTTGTCCTGACGTTTGCCGCTTCTTGTCCCGTCGTGAAGGTCGGACGGATGGCGGGTCAATTCGCCAAGCCCCGCTCGGATCCGAACGAGGTCCAGGGCGACATGTCTCTGCCGAGCTATCGCGGCGATATCGTTAATAATATTGAGTTCCTACCGGAAGCACGTGAGCCCGATCCAAGTCGCATGGTGCAAGCTTACAATCAGGCATCTGCGACATTGAATCTGTTGCGCGCCTTCGCACAAGGCGGTTTCGCGGACTTGCATCAAGTGCATCGCTGGACGCTCGACTTTGTGGACGGAAGCCCCCAGGGTGAGGAATACCGTGAGCTTGCGACCCGTATCGGTGAATCGCTCGAATTCATGGAAGCGTGCGGGATCACGGCGGAAGTCGTGCCGCAAATGCGCGAGACGGAATTCTATACCAGCCACGAAGCGCTGTTGCTCTGGTACGAGGAAGCGTTGACCCGCGAGGATAGTCTGACCGGTGAGTGGTACGACTGTTCGGCGCATATGCTCTGGATCGGCGACCGAACTCGTCAGTTGGACAGCGCGCATGTTGAGTATCTGCGCGGTGTCAAAAATCCGATTGGTGTGAAATGTGGCCCTACATCGGATCCCGACGAGCTGCTTCGCTTGATCGACATCCTCAACCCGGAGAATGAAGCGGGTCGCTTGACCCTGATTTCACGGATGGGACATCAGAATGTCGAGAAGCACCTGCCGAACCTAATCCGCTCAGTCGAGCGCGAGGGTGCGAAAGTCGTTTGGTCTTGCGATCCAATGCACGGTAATACGATTAAGGCACCGAGCGGCTACAAGACACGGCCCTTCGATCAAATCCTCGAAGAGGTGCGGCGCGTATTCGATGTGCATCAAGCGGAAGGCACCTATGCCGGTGGCGTCCATTTCGAGATGACGGGACAGGATGTGACGGAATGCTTGGGTGGTGCGCAGGCGATCAGCGACGATTCATTGTCGCAACGCTATCACACCCATTGCGATCCACGCCTCAATGCCAGTCAGGCCTTGGAACTAGCGTTCCTGGTCGCGGACTCGCTCAAGGGTTTGCGGAACGGTGTTGCCGCGAATGGAGAGACGGCCGTCGCGTCGTGACGGCGGGTTGCTTGAGTTAACCGGAGCGCGCATGTTGCGCCGGAGGGTGCGATGACGGTGAAGCCGGATGAAATCAGCCGCTGGGCCGACGTCTATTTTAATCGGACAAAGCGGACGGTCGAGAAGTTCGGCGACGTTTCCGTGACCTATGCGATATTCATGCGGCGACCGGTGGTCTCGGCCCCGAAGCTTGCGATTGATTGGCTGAACGAGGTCGCGGCAGCGCGCGGCGCCACATTCAAGATCGAGTTGACCCATGACGAGGGCCGCTGGGTCGGCGCCGGTGAACCTTTAATGTTTATCAGCGGGCCGTTTGCCCATCTCGTCGATCTCGAGACTCTACTTTTGCAAAAGATCGGCCCGCCTTGTGTGGCTGCCTGGAACGCCTACACAATGTGTATGGATTTGCCGAACGTGGCCTTTTTGGCGATGGATGCGCGTCATTGCGCCGGGACGGAAATGGCGGAAATGATGGCCTATGCTGCCTCTGTCGGCTCGGCGCGGGCACGTCGGAAGGGCGATTCCGTGCAAGGATTCATCGGCAATGCGACCGATGCGACTGCGCATTACTACGGCCGAGAAGCTGGGCTGGGGACAATGCCCCACGCGTTGATCGGCTACGCGGGTTCGACCCTCCGCGCGGCGGAAATGTTCCATGATACGTTTCCCGGCGAGGACATCACGGTGCTGGTCGACTATTTCGGCAAAGAGGTCAGCGACGCCATCACAGTCTGCGAACGGTTCCCCGATATGGCGTCCGAAGGTCGGCTCGCGTTTCGCCTGGATACGCCGGGTGGGCGGTTCTGCGAAGGATTGGATCCAGCGGCATCCTATGCGGTACTCGACCGAAATGTTCCCGAAGCCATTAGAGGCTATCGGACGGAGACCGAGTTACGCCACTTAATTGGACCCGGCGTCACCGTGGCTGCGGCCTGGTATTTGCGGGAATCTTTGGACGAGGCCGGTTTTGCAAACGCGAAAATTGTTTGTTCCAGTGGTTTCAGCCCCGAGAAATGTAACGCCTTCGCCATCGGCGAAGCACCAGTTGATGTCATCGGTACGGGAAGTTTTTTGCCGGAGCGTTGGACGGAAACCTATGCCACCGCCGATATCGTGGCGTATGACGGCGTGCCGCGCGTGAAGGTTGGTCGTGAGTTCCTGCTGCGGCGCTAGAAAAACCGCGAGACGCGAAAGTTGAAGAAGCTATCCCGCTTGAAGGGTGCAAAGGCGTTCGCCGGATCCACATTGACCAAAAAGCGGGCCTCCGCCTCTACCTTCCAACTGTCGCCGATGCGGCGCTCGGCCTCTACAAATAGCGAAGAAGTACCGTCGTCCATATCCGCGACGATTCCGGCCAAGGCTTGAGTGTCGTCGATATCATTGAGCGCCTAGCGGGTTCCGACAAACACGTCGTTATTGAATGCCGTCGATGGGGTCGAGGCCGGGTCCCGGCCATTGTGATGGTTCTCCATGAGAAATCCGAGATCGGAAACACTCTCGGAGATTTGAAAGAAGGTATATTCGAACCCGCCAACCATAGCGGCGAAGGCGCTTCCGTGTTCCTCGCGGAGAATTCCTTCAAATTTCCACAGCCATTCCACGTTCGTATATTGAAGATCGACGCCGGCTTGGGTGATTAGATCGTAATGAGGGATATGCCGTGCCTCGTCAGCACTGAGAGGAAGACGCGCTTCCCGACTTAGTCCGTGAAATCCGGAAAACCCGATGTCCCAGTCGCCCTCAACTTGCGAGTACCGGGTGGTGAAATCCACATGGGCGTTGCCTTGGCCTGTCTCCAGGATGGCTGCGTTCTCGCTGACGGGTTGCGCTGTTCTGAGCCGCTTTTTGGCGTCAAAAAAAAGTGCGTTCGCGGAATTCTGGCAAAATAAAGACGTCCTACCGGCCCCAACCCTTTTGCACACCTACGTTCAGCATCGGTTGGCCGAGCTTATCTTTTTCATCGGTGTCTTCTGAAAGGGCAATTTGGTTGATGATATCAACCGAGTGGCGGGATTCGGCGACCCCCCAGAAGACCTTGTTGGCACCCACCAGAAAATCCCAGTCACCGCTACGGGTCGAGATATAGGCCTCTCGGATGCCGACATGACTGCGGTCTGAATTGCGGCCCGTCAAACGAGTGAACGGGGAAACGTTGCCTTCACTGCGATAGCGCAGTTTGGGCGAAAGTATGGGTGAGGGCTCGGCACCCGACAGCTGAGCATCGAAAGACGAGGTTTGCGGGAACCAACGAACCTCGCTCGCGATAAATCCGGAGACGCTGGTCTCGCCCGCCGCTGGCAGGCTCCGGAGCAATAGGCTACTCAGGACACCCAACCATCCAAAGTTTTTGACGACTGGGTTCATCGCAACCGCTTCAGAATACTTTTGGAGAAGTCGTGGTCGCGTTGGCCGGTCTTGAATGCGTAGTCGCTAAAGCGCAGGTCGGTGCTTTTGCGGGTTTGATGGTTGGTCATAGAAAGCAGGCGGGAGCGCCAATACTTGCCGTCGTATTGTTTCCTTTCCTTTTGCGCCAACGTCTTCAGTAAATCGTAGCGGCGATCAAAGAATTCGACCTTGCGGACCTGGTAATCCTTCTGGTCGATCTCGGGCGAGCTGCCGTGAGTAACCGGAATGCTCGTAGCGTGGTTTTCGTTCGACCACATGGCAGGTCAGCTCACCACAGGATTCTGATCTAATATAGCGATAGGAGTACTTATTGAGCTCCAGCGCCGTGAAATACTCGAAAGCAAATTCGCTGCCGACGAAAGGGCCGGACTTGTTGACTGAAGTAATTCGTTTGACCCACTTCAGTGCCGGCAGATATAGCCATTGATTGTCCGCGTGCAAATTTTTGGCGTGAGAAAGCGGGGCGGTGCCGTCGATATCGGCGGGGCTATCGAAGATGATGATGTTTTTATCACCGACCTGTTCGTCCGGAACCTCGAGAGTGTTCAGGATAAGGGTCCGCGTCACTTCGCGGCCCGCAGCGTTTCGCAACACCATTTTCATTTTCACCCGGCTTTCGGTGAAACCCCGGTCCGAGCGGTCGCTGCGCGCCGCGATGGAGAAACTTTTTTCTTCGATGGTCTCGGCGCTTGTCTGAGCCGAGACTGGACGGCAGCGACATTTCGTACAGAAGCAGGTATTGGGCGGCGAGGCGGTGGTCGTCCTGTATCGCATACCATGTCGCATCATCGCCGTGCATGTTCTTGTTGTGGCGTTTGATAATGTCCGTGTAGCTGCATACATGGCGCACTTCGGGCTGTTTGCGGAGCCAAACGGTAAAGGTGTCGAGTTTTACCAGATAGTCCTAATTGCTGATGCCGCCGGGCTCGCTGGCTTCGACCGAATACTCGATGGAATAGAGGCCGGCCAGATGTTCAATGGCAAACTCAGCGTCGCCTCGGAACTGGATCTGACGATCGAAATACTTCACCCATTGATCATCGAGATAGATGGTCAGGATAACCGCGATCAAGGCCACGGCGACAATTCCGAAGCCAACTAAGATCGAGCGGTAGCGGCGAATAACGAACTCCGATAACCGGTCCATGAAGCGAAGACTCCATCCACCGGCGACGTCGCAATCTTTCGTCTGCAACGGCAGGAGGCTCATAACCGCGGGCAGAAACGCGAGAGAAATTGCCCAAGCGATAGCGATGCCGACGGCCGTAATATTTCCAAGATCGTGATAGGGCCGTGCGTCTGAGAAGTTCAGGGCGAGGAAACCGACAATGGTCGTCAGGCTGGTGATCGTGACGGCCAATCCGTTAATGCGCACACTTTCCTTGATCACGGCGATCTTCTCCATCCGTCGCGCATCAGACCGAGTTGAGTTACCAGGATATGGATACTGTCGGCGGTGGCGAGCGTGAGCACGATTGTCGGCACGATAATCGATATTGGCGTCAGTTTAACGCCGATATATCCGGCAAACCCCATTGCAGCGGCGGTCGAAAATCCGATGACCAGCAATGTACCGATCGTGCCAGAAACACTGCGCAATAGCGCTACCATGAAGATCAGCAACACCGCGTACATCAGCGGAATCAGCGTCATGGCGTCAGTTTGGCCGCTCTACGCGAAGGCGTTGTTCAGCATCGATACGCCGCTGAGCGCGATGACGAGGTCGGGAAATTCTCGTTGGATTTCGTCATGGACCGCGCGGACGTAGGCGACCGCTTCGGGAACTTCAGTTAAGCTCTTTTCCGGATATTGCAGGACGATGTTGATGCCTGTCGTGCGTCCATTTCTGGCGATGAGGTTGCCGCGCAATAGCGGTTCAGCAAGTGCGATGGCCTTGCGTTGGTCCAGTTCTATTTGTGGCATATCCTTGCCGTCGCGCACCAGGTCCTCAACCGTGAGGTCATCCCCCGCCGCCCAGCTGTGTTGAAAGTTGGTTAGGAAATCGACCTAGATCGCATAGGGCGTTTTCCGTGCCCCAGCCGTAATGCGTTCCACTGCGTCCGCTTGCTCCTGTGTGAACAAGCCGCTGTTCTTTGTTTGGACGACAACTAGTATGTTGTCATTCTTGGTGTAGATCGCTTGGAACCGCTCAAAATTGATCAGTTCGGGATTATCGGCACTGAAGAAAATGCGATAATTATTGGCGAACTCCAAATGCCGGGCTCCGGAAGCAGTGCCCATGACGGCCGCGACGGTCAGGATGATAACGAACCAACGGTACCGAATAATGAAATTCGCGAAGGTGACGGCCCAACGATCGGAAAGTGAATTGGCCATTTATATTGTCCCAAATGAGTATTACAGAACATGCGTTCTGGAACATAGAAAAAGGCGCCGGATTAATCGCAACATAACAGAATAGTTATTCTGGTAAAATTTCAACTAGCCTTCTTCGCTTTTATCAGCGTAGCTAAAGCCGCGTCGACGGCAGGCCAAAGAGCTCCCGAATTCGTGCCGGCCCTGACCATCAACGCTAGACCCCGCGTCAATCCAACCATCATGAGACCGCTGGCATTCGAATCTACTTCACTCGGAATGTCGCCGTTGGATTGTCCGTTCCGGATGGCGCGAGCGAATAACGCTTGGTGATCCGTGTCAATCCGCTGCATCTCGGCGGAGACGTCTTTGTCATGAGGGGCGACTTCCACGGACACATTTACAAATAAGCAACCGGCGCAGAATTGTTCGTCCTTGGCGTGCACGCCAATCGTCCGCCAGTAGTCAATGATCTCCGAAAGCCCGGCGTCGGGTCGCTGCAGGCCAGACATCAGCAACTGGCCCATGGTTTGTTCGTAATGGCGGATTGCCGCGACCAAAAGTTCTTTCTTATTACCGAATGTCCCATAGAGGCCGTACCGGCTGACGCCAGTTTCCGATACGATGTCTTCCATCGAAGTATCGGCATAGCCGTTGCGCCAGAAAATTTGCGTGGCTTCGGCGAGGACGGTTTGAGGATCGAATTCTCTTAAACGCGGCATTGTTTCAGAATACCCGTTCTGTAAATCAGTGCAACCATGACTTAGATATTGGGTCGCGAGGTGAGATTTAAACCGTCAAATTATTCTCCGGTCCCGCAGGTATTCAATAATCTCGCTCGCTGCTGCATCTACGGAGACGTCAGCTGTCTCCAGACGGATATCGGGTTGCAGCGGCGGCTCGTAGGGCGAATCGATGCCGGTAAAATTAGGGATCTCGCCCGCCCGCGCTTTCTGGTATAGGCCTTTGGGATCGCGTTCCTCGCAAAGTTCCAGCGGCGTATCGACGAAAATCTCAACGAACTCGCCGTCTTCCAATTGCTCGCGCGCCATTTCCCGCTCGCTCCGGAACGGTGAAATGAAAGATACCAAAACGATCAGGCCCGCTTCGACGAACAGCTTCGAAACCTCGGAAATACGCCGGATGTTCTCGACCCGGTCGGCGTCGGTGAAGCCGAGGTCTCTGTTCAATCCGTGTCGGACGTTGTCGCCGTCGAGTATTTGCGTGTGGTGGCCAAGGGCATGGAGTTCGGATTCGAGCCGGTTGGCGACAGTAGATTTGCCCGAGCCCGACAGGCCGGTAAACCACAATACGCAGGGACGTTGGTTTTTGATGCGAGATCGCGCGGCCTTATCGATATCTAAGGCTTGATGAACGATATTGGTGGCGCGGCGCAATCCAAAGGCGATGGTGCCCGCAGCGACAGTATGTTTGGTGTAGCGGTCGATCAGAATAAATGCGCCTGTCTCCCGGTTTTCCTCATAAGGGTCGAATGCTACGACCGTATCCAAGGTCAAATTACAGACGCCGATGTCATTTAACGCCAATGTTTTGGCCGCGACATGATCCATGGTGTCGACATTAACGACATAACGAAGGTTGGAGACGGTAGCGATCGTGGAGCGGGTTCCGATCTTAATTTCATAGGCGCGGCCGGGGAGCATCGGCTCCGTGTCCATCCAAAGCAGCGTTACCCGTAATTGGTCACTGACCTGGGCCGGTTGCGCGGCGTCCCCGATAATATCTCCGCGTCCGGTATCAATCTCATCGGTCAGCGTGATCGTCACCGCATTGCCGGCTTCTGCCGCATCCAAGTCGCCATTTGTGCCGAGAATGCGGGCAATACGGCTATGTTTCAGCGATGGCGAGACGGTTATTTCGTCGCCTGTATGGATTTCGCCAGACGCGATCGTGCCGCTATAGCCCCGGAACTCTCCATCAGCGCGATTGATGCGTTGTACGGGCAGTCGGAAAGAGGCGCTGTCACGGTCTCCCGCTGTATGGATGGTTTCCAATTGCGTCAATAATGATGGGCCTTGATACCATGGCATCTCGCCGCTGTTGTGCAGCAGATTGTCGCCTTGTAAGGCGGAGATTGGAATGCAGGAGATATCAGCGAACCCAAGAGTTTCGACCGCTTGCCGGTAATCTTCCGTAATCTTCCGAAAAGCCTCTTCCGCGTAATCGACTAAATCCATCTTGTTCACTGCCAAGATGACGTGACGAATACCGAATAGCGCAGCGATATGACTGTGCCGGAGCGTTTGGGTCAGTACGCCCTTGCGGACATCAACTAGAATCACGGCCAAATCTGATGTCGAGGCGCCGGTCGCCATGTTCCGCGTATATTGTTCGTGACCGGGTGTATCTGCGACGATGAAGCGCCGCCTGTCTGTCGTAAAATGCCGATAGGCGATGTCGATGGTAATGCCTTGTTCGCGCTCCGCCTGTAATCCATCGAGGAGCAGTGAATAATCGGGTGTATTGCCGGCGCCAGAATCTTTTTCCAGCGCGGTTATCTGATCGTCGAGAATGAGTTTCGTGTCATGCAGTAGCCGTCCGATGAGCGTGCTCTTACCGTCATCGACGCTGCCACAGGTCAAAAATCGGAGAATTCCCGACGGCATTAAAAATAGCCTTCCTGCTTCCTACGCTCCATCGATCCCGAACCGTCGTAATCGATAGTCCGGCCCTGGCGCTCCGAAATCCTAGATGTGGAGAGCTCGGCGAGAATTTCGTCGACGTTACGCGCCTCCGATAAGATGGCGCCGGTCAGCGGGTAACACCCCAAGGTGCGGAATCTCACTCGACGTAACGCCGGTGTTTCGCCCGGTAAAAGCGGGAGGCGCTCGTCGTCGCGCATGATGAGCATTCCGTCGCGCTCGACCACCGGCCGCTCTTTGGCGAAGTAGAGCGGGACCACGGGAATGTCCTCGGCGGCGATGTATTCCCAGACATCGCGTTCGGTCCAATTCGACAAGGGAAAGGCGCGCAGGCTCTCGCCTGGATTCACACGACAGTTGAAGAGACGCCACAACTCAGGACGTTGATTGCGTGGGTCCCATCGATGCGCGGCACTACGGAACGAAAGCACCCGTTCTTTCGCCCGCGATTTTTCCTCATCTCGGCGGGCGCCTCCGAATGCCGCATCGAATTTATACCGGTCGAGCGCTTGCTTGAGGGCTTCGGTCTTCATGATATCGGTGTGGACGGAGGAGCCGTGATCAAAGGGATTAATCCCACGCGCGAGACCATCCGGATTGATATGGACGATCAGCTCGATGCCCAATTCCCGAACCCGCTGATCGCGAAAGGAGATCATCTCTTTGAACTTCCAGGTCGTATCGACATGCAGGAGCGGGAACGGGAGCTTTGCCGGATAGAATGCTTTCATTGCGAGGTGCAGCATCACTGCCGAATCTTTGCCGATCGAAAACAACATGACCGGTTTTTCAGCTTCGGCCACGACTTCGCGAAAGATATGAATGCTTTCCGCTTCCAGTTCTTTCAAGTGAGGCGCCAGGATTTTGGAGCGACCAGTCATTGTGCCCGGTTGAGATCGTCAGTCCAGCATTAGGTATGACATGTGAAAGTGTTTTAGCAAGTTCCGTCAGACGGTTGCGGTAACGACGAACTGCGGATTGACGGCAAAATAGGTCCCGTCTTCCAAGGCGGCGGTGGCGATATCCAAAACCCGCTGGATCGCTGCTTCGTCGAGAGTTCCAGCCTCGCGTGCGTAGCCCGCGATGTTTTGTGCGAAATTCAACATGCGTCCCTTGATGTCCGGTGCGGCCAGAATCTGCACCTGCACATCGGCGAAGCCCGCGGAACGGGCCAGGCCGTATAGCTTGCGGCCGATATTCGGTGTCCGGAACGCATGCGCTGCAGCGTCTACCAATGCACGCCATTCCGCTGGTGGCACTGGGGCGATGGCGACCATCGAGAAGTCACTGTCGATCGCGTGGGCCTTACCGCCGTTCTTCAAGATGCGTTGAAATTCACGGAAAGTTTCCGCCGGATCATCTACGTATACCATGACATTCTTGGCGATGATTCGATCCAGGACCGTATCCGAAAGGGGCAATCCGGCGCCCGTCAGATGGTGCAGCGTCAAGCGGTCGGAGAGGCCTGCCGCTACGGCCTTTACGCGCGTGCGTTCGATAAAGTCGGCGCTGACGTCGAAGGAGTGGACGTGACCCTCCGGACCGACACGCTCCAGTAGTTGCAGTGTCAGAAAGCCAGGGCCGCAACCGAGGTCGCCCACGGTTTGTCCTGGCATGATATCCGCTGGTTCCAGTAGTCGTTCGAAGGCTGGACTCCACTGGAACATTTGCTCGTAGCGGTCCAACCGTTCGTCTGCGATTTCGACCCAATGGTCCTTGTAATAGGAATCGAGGCTCATGTTGGTGTTCCATCTGGTGCAGTAAGCAATCTATCGGATTCTGGAGGGTGGGCCAATGTCTCGCCATTTGGGGCTTTGTTCGCTCGGGAATATAGAGATACTTTTCTCGCATCGCCCTGGTCTCGAGCTCCGCGCTGGTACCCCTGACAGCACCCTTCTTTGCCTATCTTTTTCTGGGCGATGCGCTGTCTATCTCTCCGCCACGCTGGGATGGAAGCTGTTCGGATTGTTGGCAAGTTCGGCAATTGTGGGGCTCGGCTTGCGACGGCTCATCGGGATCACGCGTATCGAGCGATACCGCCTGGAGATCGACGGTGGTAATATCGTTGGGTTTTTCATATTTGCCGCTGCCTTGATGGGGGATGTGGCGTCGGGTTTGCTCGCAGACCCTTTGCTTTGGTTCGGCTTGTTGGCAGCCGGGTGTCTCGCCTTCGTGATTTTTTTTCGGCTTATCCGTTTTGGTGTTTTGGCGTACTGGCCGCGAGGCGGCGCTCGCCGTCGGTTTTATGACGGCGCAGCGGAGTGTTGGGCTCATGTTGGCCGCGGCAGGCGGATCGCTTGCTGACGTCACCTGGCTTTACTTCGCGCTCAGTCAGTTGCCCGTGTATCTATCTCCGCATCTATTGGTGCCCTTGATCGAACGCCTTCGAGGGCCGCGCGCGAAAAGTTGAAGGGAGGGCCGGTTGCGCTGAGACACGTAGTCAGAGTAGATAAGGCAACTCTCATTTATGCGTGACATTAACGTCCGCTTGAAAGAATCCGAAAGATGCTTCTCCGCCTTGCCCTCCTACTCCTGTTGATTGCAGCGATTGCCGCCGTTCATGTTATGCCGACACCTGCCAAGGCGGCAGATGATGGGTTGATTGTGAAGCAAAGTGATTTCGGCGTCACCAAAACCTTGGGTCGCCTCGGCATCGCGATGGAGCGGAAAGGCATTAAGGTTTTCGCGCGTGTGAACGATGCCAAGGGCGCGGCGAGTGTCGGTATGGATTTAGCCCCGAACGCCGTGTTGATCTTAGGATCGCCAAAAATCGGCACGCCGTTGATGACATCCAATCCGGCCATCGGCCTTGACCTGCCGTTGAAAGCGGTCGCGTGGAAAGCAGCGGACGGCACGGTGAGACTTGTCTACACCGATCCGGCGGTTCTGGCGAAACGCTATGTTATTGAGGATCGCGCCAAGGTCTTCAAAAAAATCGCCGGCGCGCTCAACAAATCCACCGATATGGCGACCAAGCGCGGCGGTCTACCGAAGCAGTAATTCGCGACCGCCTAGGCGGCCTTGGCGAAGAAAGCGCCGTACGCCTTATTGACGATCTCTGGCTTGTCGACGTTCACACCGTGTCCCGCATCTGGAACCACCACGTGTTCAGCGCCAGGAATGCGGTTCGCCATATAATCGGAGCCTTGCAGGTAATATGAATCGCCGGCACCGATGATAACCAGGGTCGGGACGTCGATATGTGGCAAGCTGTCGATGACCTTGGCGTCGACTTGCGCCAAAATCCCGCGCGCCGCCATGGCCAGTTCCTGGCCTGAGCGCTGTACACTGACAGGAACTTCGGCGGCTCCGCCGAGCGCCTTGTAACCTTCCTCTATGATCGTTTTCGCGCGTCCATCGACCCGCTCGTTCCATTTTGCGCGTGAGTCGTCACTGCGGTATCCCGGGCCGCAGCCTTGCAGCACCAAGGCGGAGACCCGGTCGGGGTGCATCACGTTGAGGCGCAGCGACATGAAGCCGCCAAGGGAATGTCCAACAATGATGGCTTTATCGATTTCTAAATGATCGAGGATTGCGACCATATCGGCGACGGTAATGTCCTGGCCGTAGGCGGATTGATCGTTCGGGCATTCCGTCCGTCCGTGGCCGCGCATGTCCCAACGGATCAGTCGGAAGCGATCTTTGAAGGCCTCCACTTGGCTGTCCCACATGCCGGTAGAGGCGACGAAGCCGTGGGTCATCAATATCGCGGGGCCTTTTCCCTCGTCTTCGTAATAGAGTTTCGCGTCTCCGCGATTTAGATGGGGCATCGTGGGTATCCTTACGTTTATCCGGCACTCATGACGGTGCGAATGCCGTCGGCAATCCGTTTCCGGTTGGGGAAGACGTGATCTTCCAATACGGGGCTGTAGGGAATAGGTGCGTTGAGCGCGCAAACCCGGCGGACCGGAACTTTCAGTGCCCGGAACGTTTCGGCGTCTTCGGTCGCGAGCGCAATGATCTCGGCGGAGGCACCTGCCGTCGGGCCGGCTTCGTCGGCGACAAGCAGGCGTCCGGTCTTTTGCACTGATTTGAGAATCGTTCCGGCATCCAATGGGGCCAGCGTCCGAGGGTCAATCACTTCGACCGAGACACCTTCCTTATCCATGATTTCAGCGGCCGCCAGCGCTTCATGCACCATCCAGGCGATGGCCACGACGGTGATATCTGCCCCTTCGCGCTTTACATCTGCGACCCCGATGGGAACCGTGTAGTCGTCATCTGGGACTTTGCCCTTAAAGCCGAGCAGCCGGTTTGCTTCGAAAGATATGACCGGATTGTCGTCCCGAATAGCCGATTTTAGCAGCCCTTTCATATCGTAGGGCGTCGACGGCAAGATGATCTTCATGCCGGCTAGATTCATGAACATGGAGTAGGGGCTCTGTGAATGCTGGGCCGCCAGTTTCGTGCCGCCGCCGACCGCGGCGCGGAACGTGACCGGGAACTTCTGTTGCCCGCCGAACATGTAGTGAATTTTTGCGGCCTGATTGACGATCTGATCCATGGCGACGAAAGCGAAGGTAACTTGCCGCCAATTGACGATGGGCCGATATCCGGAGCCCGCCGCGCCGATCGACATGCCGGTAAAAGCGCTTTCTGCGATCGGCGTAGCGCGGATGCGTGTCGGGCCAAATTCCTCAAGCAGGGCGGGGTCTGCATCCGTCGACATTTCGAACGTCTTAGGATCTCGGCGCATTTCTTCAGCGAGCGCTTCGGCACCGGCTTGCGCGTATTTGATTTCCCTCATTGCGCAGCCTCCGAGAAGACGTCGTCCAAGGCCGCCTCGGGCTCCGGAAATGGGCTGGCTTTTGCGAAACCGACCGCGGCTTCGATCTTCGCGAGAATTACACGGTCCATCTCATCCCATTCGTCATCAGTCAGTTGGCCTTGCTGCTGTTGCAATTCGGCTCGCAGGCGAGGAATTGGATCTTTTTTCTTCCAAGCCTCTACTTCGTCACCGGGGCGCGGTTCGGCTTGAGTCGGCCGTTCCGTGTGGCGGCCCCAGCGATAGGTCTTGCACTCGATCAAGGTTGGACCTTCGCCGGCGCGGGCTCTGGCGACGGCTTCAGTCGCCGCCTCGTAGACTGCGAAAATATCGTTGCCGTCGACAATGATACCTGGAATGCCGTAGCCATGGGCGCGCGCCGCAACGTCCGGATGCGCCAGCGTCTTTGTTGATGCCGTATTAGCGGCGTATAGATTGTTCTCGCAGACATAAAGCATCGGTAGCTTCCATTTGGCCGCGATATTAATCGATTCATGGAATGGGCCTGCATTCGAGGCGCCATCACCGAAGAACGAGACCGCGACCCGGCCATCGCCGTCCATCTGCGCGGCGAGTCCCGCGCCCGTGACGATGGAAATGCCGCCGGCGACAATACCGTTCGCGCCCAACATGCCAATGTCGAAATCGGCGATATGCATCGATCCGCCCTTACCCTTGCAGTAGCCGGTCTCGCGGCCGTAGAGCTCGGCCATCATGCGCTCGAGATCGGCGCCCTTGGCGATGCAATGGCCGTGACCGCGGTGGGTGCTGATGATCTTGTCACCGTCTTCTAGGGCTGAGCATACGCCAACCGCGACCGCTTCCTCGCCGATATAGGAATGCACGACCCCATAAATATCGCCCTCGATGTAATCTTTGGTGGCGCGCTCCTCAAAACGCCGGATCGTCTGCATTTGCCGGAGCATTTTGCGTTGCATTTCAGGATTTGGACGCATGGAAGTCGCCTCGCTTATTCAAAAAAGAGTTACAGTGCGGCATTTACGTCCGATGGGGTGCCGAGGCCAAGGGACAATTCTCGATGGTCGCGGGTAATTTCTGCGAAGACAGCGCGCAACATCCGCGCCTTGTCGCGCCCGTAGCGCTCGGTAATGCGCTCCTCGCCTTCCGGTGTATTCATCGCGTCGCGCAATGGCTGGTACATGGCAGCGATCAGTCGGTGGCATTCCATATCTTCGAACGGAATGTCCTGAGCTGCGGTCGGTGCGCCCATATTGCCGTTGATGACATCGGTGAGCCACCGGCGGCGTTTCTTGAGGTCGATGAAATGATGGCAAATAGTGATCAAGACCTCTGAGACTACTTCCGCCGCGTCCGGCTCCTCGTGCACCATTTTCCAATTAAACGCGGTGCCGTGCTGAGATTTCATACGCGACACCATGGTACGGCAAAAATCTTCGTGCTTATTGCTGCGTTCCTCGCCAAGCATTTGCAGCATGGCCACGACGAAGCCAGGAATGATGCGGCGTGAGAGGTGCTCGCCTTGAACGGGCACTTGATCGCCAGTCGGAAATAGATGCACGAAGGTGTTGACCATTAAGCGCTCGAACGGATATCGGCGTTCTTTGTCCCAGCGCAGGCGTTCGGCAGCGAAAGTGCATTCACGCCAAGCTTCGTTGAAGAATGCGGTCGTGTCCTCGCCGGGATCGGCCTTGAAACGTTGTAGTTCTTCCCGGACATCGCTGGCGGATAGATTACCACCTTGCGACTCCGCGCGCCGAAGTATGCGTTCTACGGCAAAATCCAGGCCTTGTTCGAAAATCGCCCGAAATTTCACCGGCCCGTCTTCGGAATTGGCGCTAGAATCATCGGCCATACGGTAAACTCTCCCAACACTACTATCGCCGTCCACGCCGCTTCGATGAATTCAGCCTTGCGCGGGCGGGCGCTGTGACTAACTTTCCAAAAAAAGAATAGTCTGTTAGCAGGGGCCTTGCCACTATCCACGGCAAATAAGACGGTGCCCCGACCATTCCGGAGAATACGTGCGGACCGATGACCGATCGTTTGACCATTACGCTGGCGCAGCTGAATCCTGTTGTCGGTGCCATTAACGGCAATATCGACAAGGTGCGGGAAGCCCGCCGCCAAGCTGCGTCGGAGGGCGCTGATCTTGTCGTTTGCAGTGAACTCGTTGTCTCCGGCTATCCGCCGGAAGATCTGGTGCTCAAGCCGTTTTTCCTTGAGAAAGTCGAAGATGCGGTGCGAGCCTTCGCGGAAGAGACTGCCGATGGCGGCCCTGCCGTACTATTGACCGCGCCGTGGCGCGACGGCGGTGCGACCTATAATGCGGCATTGTTGCTGGCAGGCGGCAAAATCACTGCCACCCGGTTTAAGCGTGATCTGCCGAATTACGGCGTCTTCGATGAGATGCGCGTGTTCGCGCCGGGGCCGATGCCGGGACCGATCGACTTTAAAGGTGTGCGGATCGGGGTGCCGATTTGTGAGGACATCTGGACACCGGACGTGCCCGAATGCCTGCAAGAATCAGGCGCGGAAATCTTGCTGGTGCCGAACGGTTCTCCCTACGATATCGCGAAGACGGATCAGCGCCTGCAACACGCCGTGGCACGGGTGACGGAGACCGGCTTGCCGCTGGTATATGTGAACCAAGTCGGCGGGCAGGATGAGCTCGTCTTTGACGGGGCATCCTTCGTGATTAACGCGGATCATTCCTTGGCGGTCCAAGCAGTCGACTGGGCGGAAGCCGTCGTCACGACGCAGTGGCGCCGAGGCGATGACGATGTTTGGGTGTGCGAGACGGGTGCGTTGGAGAAACCGTCGGAAGATCTCGAATCGATCTATCAAGCCATGACCTTGGGATTACGGGATTATGTGGAGAAGAATGGATTTCCGGGTGTCTTGATCGGGCTTTCGGGCGGTGTCGACTCAGCGATCACGGCAGCGGTGGCGGTCGATGCGCTGGGGGCGGACCGGGTGCGCTGCGTGATGATGCCGTCGCCCTATACCAGCGAGGAAAGCCTGGAGGATGCGGAGGAAGCCGCGCAGTTGATGGGCGTGCAGTTGGACGATGTAGGCATTCAACCGGCGATGACGGCGTTTGAGGGCATGCTGAAGCCGATTTTCGGTGACGCGGCGGCGGATGTGACGGAAGAGAATATCCAAGCGCGCAGCCGCGGTCTGATCCTGATGGGTATTTCCAATAAGCTCGGCTACATGCTGCTGACCACCGGCAACAAGTCGGAAATGTCGGTTGGCTACGCCACGCTCTACGGCGATATGTGTGGCGGCTACTCCGTATTGAAAGACGTCTATAAGACGACGGTCTTCGATTTGTGCCATTGGCGAAATAAGACGACACCGGAAAACCTATTGGGCCCCGTAGGCCGCGTCATCCCGGAGCGGATCATCACCAAGCCGCCATCGGCTGAACTTCGCCCCGACCAGAAGGATGAGGATTCGCTGCCGTCTTATGACAAGCTCGACGATATTCTGCGCTGCTTGATCGAGGAAGAGATGAGCGTCGAGGAAATAGTTGCCCTTGACCACGAGCCGGAGACGGTACAGCGGATATGGCACATGTTGGATTTGGCCGAATACAAACGCCGCCAAGCCCCGCCGGGAGTGAAAATCACGCACCGCGCCTTCGGTCGCGAGCGCCGATATCCGATCACCAATAGTTTCCGGCGCATTTTGTTGTGAAATCTCACATTTAGGGCTGCAGCAGTGCGGGGCCGATAACGACACATAGCGCCGCCGGTATCCGCGTTTGAGCAAGTGGTTCGCGCAAGATAAATGTGCTCAGCAGTAGACCAAAAATAACACTGGTCTCCCTGAGTGCGGCGACGGCAGCAATCGGTGCCTCGGTTATCGCCCAAATCGCGGCCCAGAAGGCAAGCAGGCTCAGCCCTACCCCGGTAACGGCGGAAAACCAAGTGCCGGTTGCGGGATACAGGACTGCAATGTGTCCCCCCGCTGCGGAACGGCGATTAGCGTGATTGGCACCGCATCCAAGACGAAGAGCAAACATGCATAGTCATGCGGTGACCCGGAAAGGCGGGCACCGCTACCGTCAACCGTTGAGTAAGATGCAATGAAACAAGTTGTGGCGGGAGCCCACATGGTTGCGTGATAATTTCTTCGTTTCAGTCCAGCGCCCAAGAATGTGAGGGCTGCTAGTCCCATGCAAATCGCCATGACACCAAGATATCCGCTCAAGGACAGAATTTAACCGATGAGCAGCCAAGTTGCGACCGCAGTGATTAATGGCGCTGCGCCCCGCGCTATCGGATATACCGGCGACATATCTCAGGCGCCCGCACCAGAAATACTTTGTATCCGGTGTGCAGTGCCACCTATGCTGCGAGATAGGGCCAACTCTGTGAAGTCACGATGGGCACGAAGAAGAGGATTGGCCGCGCCAGAAGGTCAAGCAACAGATTGATTTGGGCAATCACTGTCAGTCGATCCCCTTGGGCTTTGAGAATTGTGTTCCATTCGGCGTGGCAGAATGCAGCGGCGAGAACGACAAGAACGACCAGAGACGAAATTTTACACTTTTGGGATTATTTGAGAAAATCTCAGTCAAGTAAAAAATGTGATAAGTAAAATCGATATATTGTCCAAATTTATGTGATAAAATCTCTTTGTTTAGGACGCTTCCCTCTTTAAATGGGCCCCGTGCCTTTGAAGCCGTTTCGCGGCTTGGAAGTTTTTCCGCCGCTGTGGATGAGCCTCATGGCGCTGTGAGCCGATTGGTGAAATCTCTTGAAGGGCAATTGGAGACCGTCTCGCTGACGCGAAGTCGGCAAGGGGCGGCAATGACAGGACATGGTACCCAACAGCATAGCCGTTTGCGGCCAGCCCTTGAACTCATGTGTGTCGGTGTGGATGAGATCAGTGCGGGAGAGGCCGCAGGTACGTTGACCCTTTCCTGCTACGGTACTTTTCTTATGCAGCTGGCTGATGCCGCGGTTTCATCGCTTTCGGGAATCGCACCCCGATATCGATATTAATTTCACCACCTATAATGATGTACCGGATTTCTATGATCGGACGACAGACTTGGCGATTTTGACAACACTGCCGGAAAAGATGGATTGCCTAACTTTAGTCCCGTTATTCGACGAACTCTTTGGGCCGGTTTGTCGACCGGGATTTCTTTCGAGCGAGCGCACGCAAGCGCTTTCGCAGCTTTCGGACGTGACAAATTTGCACACGAAAACCCGGCTTTCCGCTTGGGCTGAGACTGCGGAGCTGCGAGGGTTCGCGGTAAATCGAGGAGAGACGTTTGAGCATTTTATTTCATGCTACAAGCGGCAGCTTTGGCATTAGGTGTCGCCATCGGACCTCATGCATTGGTTGCTGACAACTTGGCATCTGGGCAATTGGTTGGGCCGATGGAATTAGTTGCCAGCGGTCGTCGATATCATCTCTTGAAACGGACTTCAGCTGAACGTGACTCCCGAATCCTTGATTTCCAGAACTGGCTCTTGCATGAAGTGCAGATATTCGAAAACCCGTACCCGCTTGAAACCGACTGATAATCTTGGCATACCCATCGCACCTGAGACCCCTCAGGTATTTGGATTTGGCAGGCCGAAATGACGCTTCGCATTCACGACACGTATCAACGTAGGAAAGTTGATTTCGAACCGCACGACTCGAATCATGTTCAGTTCTATGTCTGTGGGCCGACGGTCTACGACTATGCGCATATTGGCAATGCGCGGCCTATCGTTGTCTTTGATGTGTTGTATAGGTTGTTGCAGCGGCTGTATCCGAAGGTGACCTACGTTCGCAACATCACCGATATCGATGATAAGATTAACGCGCGCGCTGTCGAATCCGGCGAATCCATCAGCGAGATCACAAAACGGACGACGGCGCAATTCCACGAAGATATCGGAGCGCTGGGTGCCATGGAACCCGATGTGGAGCCGTGCGCGACCGATCATGTCGCGGAGATGATCGTGATGATCGAGGATTTGATCGCCAAGGGCCATGCTTATGCGGCGGACGGCCTCGTGCTGTTCAATGTGCCGTCCTGGGACGCTTATGGCCGATTGTCGCGTCATAGCCGGGATGAATTGGTCGCGGGCGCGCGGGTCGACGTGGCGCCCTATAAGCAGGACGCGGCGGATTTCGTGCTTTGGAAACCGTCGAGCGACAATCTACCCGGCTGGGATAGTCCGTGGGGGCGGGGACGACCTGGATGGCACATCGAATGTTCGGCCATGGCGACCAAGTATCTTGGCGATCGTTTTGACATTCATGGCGGCGGCCAAGATCTTATCTTCCCGCACCATGAAAACGAAATTGCCCAATGCCTATGCGACACTCCTGCTGATGGGTTTTCCAAATACTGGATGCATAACGGCTATCTGATGTCGGAAGGCGAGAAGATGTCGAAATCTCTCGGCAACTTTTACACCATTAATGAGTTGCTGAAGGAATATCCAGGTGAGGCAGTACGCTTGCTGTTGCTAAAGACGCATTATCGCCAACCGCTCGATTTCACCAAGAAGGGGTTGGATGAAGCGAAGCGCGAGCTCGATCGGTTTTATGGGGCTTTGCGGGGCAGCGGTACAGCTAGCGGCGGCGAAGGGATTGATGATGCGGTCAAATCGGCCCTGACCGACGACATGAACACGCCGTCAGCGGTGACCGCTTTGCATGGAAAGTTACGCGATCTCAATAACACGCAAGATGTGGATGGGCGGGCGGCGGTCGCGCAATCTCTGGTCTACGCTGGGGCTGTGCTCGGTCTATTGCAAGACGATCCCGAAGCCTGGTTCACCTGGCGGCCCACCGGCGCTGGAGGTTTGGAAGACGGCGATATCGAAGCAATGATTCAGCAACGCACCGACGCGCGGGCCGCGAAGGACTTCGCGACGTCAGACCGTATTCGCGACGAACTGGCGGATGCGGGCATTGTGCTGGAAGACAAACCCGATGGGACGATCTGGCGGCGGGGCTAACGTTGCACTGCCATTCCGGAAACCCGAACGGTCATCCGGAATGGCGGCCTGAGCCGAATAATTGAAATTCACGACGCTTGAGTAGACCTCAGGCACTAATTCAGGGTTCGCTATGCGCCCTGGAATGACGGGGTGATTCACGCGCTCGGTGGTCCTTTCAATTCGACCGTATTGCCGTCGGGGTCCTGAATATAGATCGAGGGTCCGGTGCCGTCCGCGCCGTAGCGGGGCGACGTCTCCGGCGCTGTGATGCCGTGCTCTTCCAGATGTTTGCGGATGGTGGGTTCATCCCAGGGTTCCACGCGCAGACAGAAATGATCAAGATTGAGACCATCGTCGCCGGGCGCAGGGCCGCCTTTGCGTCCGAGCTCACCATCGGTATCGACGAGGTCAATCAGCGATGCACCGGCGCGGAGCTGATGGAGCCCTAACCTGTCGATTGTACGCTCGACCTTGCAGCCGAGCACATTTTCGTAGAACCGGATCATCTCCTGCAGTCGCTCTGTGCGAAGAACTAGATGATCGAGGCCTTTGGGGGAAATTGGTTTTGTCATTCTCGATATATCGGGATGATATTTAGTTTTTTAATAGCCTCATCCTCTCCCACTTGCGGGGGAGGCTTAGAGTAGAGGGTTAACCCTTCAATATCGTATCTGCGATTTTCTCCGAGGTCATTAGTGTCGGGAAATTAGTGTTCGCGCACGGGACGCACGGCATGATCGAGGCGTCGACCACCCGCAACCCCTGTGCGCCGTGGACCCGCCCCTGACTGTCGGTGACCGCCATGGGGTCGTCGGCGCGCCCCATGCGGTTCGAACACGACGCATGCCACGTGCCAGTCACACTGCGTTTCAGGTACGCGGCCAAGGCCTCGTCGTCGGACATCAGGGTAATGATATCGTCGCCTTCGGTGATGAAGGAGGAGATCAGCCATTTCCGGAACCAGGACGGGCCATCCATCATTTGCGCCAAGAAACCGGTCAGGATTTTGTTGCGCGCCGTCACTGTGCCGACCTTGCGCACGCGTTCGCTATAGGCGGATGGGAAGGCGTCTTTCGTAACGGCTTGGACGGCAGACGACATGAAAATGTCGACGACGCGGCGATAGCCATCCATCAGACGGTCTAGATCGCGGGCGTCGGAGAGCATGTTGAACTCCACCATTGGCTCGACGCGCCAATCGCTCGAGGTAAGCGTCAATTGCCCGGTCGAATAGGTTTTGTTCACCCAAGCGAGCATTGAGCCCAAACGGTCGCCGACCGCGTGCCAGGCGGATTTCGCAACCACGGCGGCAAACATATCGCCCGCCGGGGCATGGTGCATGTTGGAGGAATAACGCCAGCCCAGATGGATGTGCCGACGCGTGAGGTCGTTGAGGCGCGCATCCGGCTGCATCCATGCGGACATTGCCGCCGCCGCGTGCTCCATCAGGTTTTGGCCGACACCTGCGCGCTCGAGACGCACCTCGATGCCCATGTCGTGGAGATGGCCAACTGGCCCGATGCCAGAGCGCAATAGCATGGCCGGTGAATGAATGGCGCCGCTGCACAGGATCACTTCGTTGGCATTGAATGTGTGCTCCTGGCCGTGTTGGACGGCGATCACGCCGACGGCCTTTGTGCCCTCGAACAGGATTTCCTTCACTTGGATTTCGGATTCGATGCGCAGGTTTTCACGGCTCCGCGTTTGCGGATCGAGATAACCAATGGCGGCGGAGACGCGTCGGTCATAGAGGTTCGACATCGTTACCGGGAAATAGCCGTCTCGGAATTCACCGTTTTGGTCGGCGATATATTCGGCACCTTGCTCCTCCAACGCGGCGGCGATGCCTTTCACGTAGCTCGGCCA
Organism: Alphaproteobacteria bacterium; assembly: GCA_049601975.1. Taxonomy (GTDB): domain Bacteria; phylum Pseudomonadota; class Alphaproteobacteria; order UBA8366; family UBA8366; genus UBA6544. The sequence continues at coordinate 43,061 of JBMYRC010000004.1, forward strand.
TTGATCGGAGAAGATGCGGCGGACGGGAATGCGGCCTTCTTGGCCGTGAAATTCGTCGTCAAAATCGAGATCTCGTTCGACCTTCTTGAAATAGGGCAGGCATTCCTCCCAGCTCCAGCCCTCGGCACCGCGTTCGCCCCATTCTTCGTAATCGGTGGGGGCACCCCGGTTTGCGAGCTGGCCATTGATGCTGGAGCCGCCACCCATAACGCGGGCTTGTTCGTATTGCTTGGCGGGTGGCCGGTCGTCCGGATTGTTGTGGGATTGCGGGCCGATATGGACCTTCAAGCCGTTCCAGATGAATTTCGGGTTGAAGTAGACCTTGCCTGGATAGCTATCGAGGATTTCTTCTGGCACCTGATTATGCGGCGTGTCGATCCCGGCTTCCAGGAGCAGGACCTGATTTGAGCTGCGCGAGGACAAGCGGTTGGCCTGGACGCTGCCGGCGGAACCGCCGCCGACAATGATGTAATCGTAAGTCGTCATGGAAGCCTCGTGCCGATTAGGGGTTCATGAGGGTAAGGTCGACACGTTCCCGGGTGACGCCGATTTCCGCCGCAACCTTGGAATACACTGCGTAATGGGGCTGGGTGCGGTGATTGTCGAGTGCTGCTTGGTCGTCATACGCTTCAAAAAAGTAGACGCAATTGGGCTCGTCATTCGGCACCAGTATGCGGAATTGTTGGCAGCCTGGCTCATCTTGCATCGAATGTTTGGCATCGTGATGCGCCGCTTCCATGAACTTATCCATGGAGCCTTCAGGGATGGTGAACTTCACCAGTATCGCGAGTGCCGTCATGTCGATGTCTCCTCGAATTGTAATTTGTTTAAGATGCCAGCCGAATTTCCGAGATTCGGGAGTTGGTCAGCTCCGCGGAACTCCATAGCGATGCTTGATCTTTCGGCAGGCGGCGGCTTTCCGGCGTCATCAGCCAGAGCCGCAGCAGGAACCGGTCGCGACCCGCGTCCGCATCATCCTCGAAGGCGGTTCGGCCGTGATATGTGACATGATTGTTCAACATCTGGATGTCGCCGGGCTCGATCATGTGTTCGTAGCAAAGCTCTTCCGAGAGGTCGACCAACATATCGAGTGCTTCGGTCTGGGCGTCGGATAGGCGTGGGACTTCGGGGAACGCTTGGGCCTGGTCAATATACACGCGGGAGAGATCGCTGGTGAAGGCACTGCCCTGCATGGTGAAGACGGGAAGCATGTAATAGGGCGCGTCGGTTCCGACCTCGTCGCCGATGGAACTGCGGTAGAAATCGCCGAACAATATTTCCGCGAGGTCGGGCCGCCGTTGCAGCAATGCGTTGTAGATCGCAGTCGCGCTGACGATGCGGCTAACCCCGCCTTTCGCCGCTTTGCGCAGACAGAGAAGAGCAACCACATCGGCTCGGTCGTTGTGCCAGCTGAGCTTGCTCGGCGATTCGACGCGCGGTCCCCCCGAATCCCGCACATCCCGCATCAGCCCGGCCCCGCCGTTCTGGATAACTGCCGCGCCCATATGCGAGCCGAGACCAAGATAGAGTCGTTTCAAATCGTCCAATTCGTAGCGATCGATCGGCATGCCACGAATCAATGTGACACCTCTGCCATGCTCTAGGCGCCGAGCGGTCTCTTTTAGGCGGTCCGCCAGGCGAGGGAGTGGAAAATCCCCTGCTGTCGTCTCCTGCCAGGGGCGGTTCAAGCGTTTTGCCGAGGCCAACTCTGCGTCGAATTCGGCGATATCATTTGCGTCGAGATGCCATATCCAGTCGCCCGAAGCCTCGAGTTCTTTGCCGGTCCAGGCGGAGGCATCGTCTATAGGCGTTCTGTTTTTCTGTGTCATCGCTGTTTGTCTCACTGCGGTGCTCTCAATATAAACTAACACAAGCAGAAGAAGTGGCGAGCGGGATGAAGTAGATGGACGCGAAAATAGACGAAATTATTGAGTTTTGGTTCGGACCGGTGCCCGGTGAGAAACGCGATATCTGGCTTGAACGCAGCAATGAATACGATGCGGAACTCCGAACCCGCTTCGGCGACGTGCATGACCGCGCCTCGCCAGGTGAATGCGATCATTGGACCGAGACGCCGAAGGGTATCATGGCTTTAATCGTGTTGTTGGATCAATTTTCCCGCAACCTTTACCGGGGCGACGCCTGCGCCTTCGCGACTGATGCCAAGGCGTTGGAGATTGCCGACGTCGCGATTGAAAATGGTTCGGATCGGAAATTCACCGAGGCCGAGCAGATATTCTTCTATTTGCCGCATGAACACAGCGAAGATTTGGAAATCCAAAAGCGCTCTGTCAATATGTTCTCCCAAACGAAGGAATGGGGCACGGAATACGCGGACGCCCATCTTCGCATAATCGAACGCTTCGGGCGCTTTCCGCACCGGAATGCAGTTCTGGGGCGAGTGAATACGCCCGAGGAAGAAGAGTACTTGGCACAGCCGCGCGAAGGGTTTGAGGCAGGTTGATGCGTGACCGGAGCGAGATAAAGCGTTAAGACCCCGCACCATGGCTGGAACAGATAAAACACAAACTTCCATTACAGGCGGTCCCGCCGTCATTTTGGTTGAACCGCAGCTCGGCGAGAATATCGGCTTTGCGGCCCGGGCGATGATGAATGGCGGGTTGTCGGACCTGCGGATCGTCAATCCGCGCGACGGGTGGCCAAATTCACGTGCAATAGCTGCCGCGTCCGGAGCGGGCGAGATTATCGAGGCAGCGCGGGTGTTCGAGAGCACTGGTGATGCCACTGCTGGCTTGAAGCGGGTCTTCGCCATGACAGCGCGGCCTCGCGATATGATCATCACCGTTGCAACACCGCGTAATGCAGCCGCCGAAATGCGTTCTCTCGTCGTGGGAGGCGTCGACATCGGAGTTCTTTTCGGCCCCGAGCGCAAAGGTTTGCAGAATGACGATATCGCGCTGGCCGATACGGTGGTGCAGGCGCCGCTAAATCCCGCCCATAGTTCCATGAATCTAGGTCACGCGGTCATGGTCATGGCCTATGAGTGGTTTCAGAGCGGTGACGATACCGCCGAGCGGGTGCTGAAATTGGGACGCACTGACCTCGCCACCAAGGACGAGTTGATGCGGTTCTTCGAACGCTTGGAAGCAGAACTGGATGCGTGTGGATTCTTTCATGTCGCGGAGAAACGCCCGATCATGGTGCGCAAGATCCGAAATATATTTCAGCGCGCAGGTATGGCGGAAGAAGAAGTCCGCACTTTGCATGGGATTCTCTCTGGTTTGGTGCGTCGTCCGCATGCTTCGGACGGGGGTGAATCAAGCGATTGACAACAGCCAGGGTATCCCTATACTCCACGCCGCTCCTGGGAATGTGGGTCGTGGAACCCCGCTGCACGCCGAGTTTTGGCGCGTTAGACTACCGGGACAAAAATAACGCCGGGCAAACCCAGGGAAATTTAGAAATGTCGAAGCGACTGAAGTCGAAGTATAAGATCAATCGCCGCCTCCGCTGTAATTTGTGGGGTCGGCCTAAAAGTCCGTTTAACCGCCGTGAATACGGTCCGGGTCAGCATGGCCAGCGCCGCCGCAAGCCTTCTGATTACAGCATCCAGCTGCAGGCAAAACAGCGCCTGAAGGGCTATTATGGCAGTATCGGCGAGAAGAAATTCCACCGCTATTATGAAGACGCGGAGCGCCGCAAAGGTGACACCAGTGAGAACTTGATCGAGCTGTTGGAGCGTCGTTTGGATGCGGTCGTCTATCGGGCGAAGTTCGTGCCCACCGTGTTCGCCGCGCGTCAATTCGTCAATCACGGTCATGTCCTCGTAAATGGTAAACGGGTAAATATCCCGTCATACCAAATGAACGAGGGCGATGTGGTCGAGGTCAAAGACAAGAGTAAGGCGATGGCCTTGGTGCTTGAAGCAATGGCGTCAACCGAGCGCGAAGTGCCGGAATACATTTCCGTCGACGAGCGTAAAATGGCGGCGACCTTCGTTCGTCCTCCAAAGCTTGAAGATGTACCTTACCCGGTACAGATGGAACCTAACCTCGTGATCGAGTTCTATTCCCGTTAAATTTTCCGGTTGGGAGAATAGTTAGTAAAAGGCGTCTCTTTTGGGGCGCCTTTTAGCATTTGTTTACGGAATCTTAAAATTTACGGCGTTTAATTGCTTTAGAGATGCTCTTTTAAGGCGTTTTGGATGCCTTTGATTTCTTAGGGAGATAAATAAATGTATACGAGCGAAACGCTGGGCGGGCGGGAGCGTCGTAAGCACCGTTGATTTCAATTGCGCAAAGGAGTTCGGATCATTGCGCCCGACGTTACCTTTGGGGGTACATTGATAGATATTTCTTTAGGGGCGCTGCTATTGAATATCGTGAGCAGCTTGAGAACAATCAGTCCTTCGACGTCGATATCGACGAACTCGGTATTTATTCCGCGAACTTGGTACGCCGTATAGATGAGAATGTGATCGCAATCCAATTCTCCATCAACGAAGCACTTGCCGTTCGTTTGGCCGCACGCATTGCGGTGGCGTATTACGAACAGCAGAATTCGATTGGCGATGGCTATGACCTCGAAGAGATTGAAGTTCTTTCGGTCGAAAGTGTCGAATGCGCCTAAAGTGCGCGTTTCACGGCTTGCTTACCTTTTGTTAACCATACGGGGGCAGATTCATGGAAGCGTGAGTTTTCACTGGGGGAATCCTCTTGGTGATGTTGACGAGAAGAGGTGGAGATGGATAACGCCGAGGAACAAAATGGTCGCGAGCGACGTCAGCATGAACGCTTCATCTTTCGAAAGCGCGTCGAAGTTTCAACGGCGACCAAGACTTATGATGGCATTCTGCGCGATATTCGGTCGGCGGAGCGGCAATACAGGTCAGAGGGCCTCTCTACGAAGCAAATATCATTACAGTCGATATTAACGATTTGAGTGAATTTGACGGGCAGGTGTTACTGTCTCTGAACGAAGATATGGTCGCGGTTGAATTCGAGGTGACCGAGCAGCAAACCGTAGATTTGGCAGCGAAGCTCGTCGGCATCTATTATGGGGCGGAAGCTGAAACACCCAAAGACTCTAACGAAATCGAAAAATTTAAACTAACGCCATAAACCTTCGCTTTACAATCCGACCAATCTCGAGCAAATCAATCATGGGGGATGGGTTTCCGGGCACGGAGTTTGTGTAGCCGCTGAACTAAACGCGAGGATCCGAAATGGCTGTTTCCGATATCGATATACTGCGCTTCAAGCGCGAAATGGATCAAGCGATCGCAGTTGCGAACCGTGAAATCATCCATCCCTTAATTCCGGATGTTAATCGCGATTCCGTCTTGCCGCTGGCGCTTTCCGTCGCCCGGTTGCGGGGGCAGTATTTACAAGCCGCTTTCGATATCGCCGCGAAAGACCTCGGTGATGCACCGGATCAGAATAAAATCGACGAATTGCGCCATCATCGCGAAATGTACGAAGAGGGACGTCTCGCCTTTGATGCATTAATGCACGCGATCGAACGCGGCTACGTCGATTTGTCGGAATAGGTCGTCGTTTGCTTACTCGCCGCGCAGAAGTTTCGGATTTGCTTCTTCGCGAGTCGAGAATGCAATTTCGACGTGATTGCCGTCCGGATCATAGGCATGGACTTGCCTGATTTTGCCACCGGGGATGATCCGGGTTTCATAGTCCGAGCCGAACTTCTGCAGCTTCTTCAATGTTCCATTGATATCGTTCGCCTTGAAGGCGAAATGCTCTAGCTGCGCGTTTTTGGCCTTTGCCTGATTTTTAACTTCCACCAGGTGAATGGTCGCGCGGTTGCCGCAATAGAGCCAAGCGCCACCGAACTTAAACGCGGGGCGGTTTCCCTTTTTTAAACCGAGCACTTTCGCATAGAAGGATGTCATTTCCTTCAGGTTGTCGGTCCGGATATTAACGTGATCAAGTGAGCTGACGGGCATGGGTAAATCCTCCTATGCCTTTTAACTTGGCGCGCGCGCGGGTATCCGGCAAGCGGTTATCGCGCACCTCGTCTAAAGGTGGCGTCAGTGGTAGACGATGTCACCCTGTGCCGCAGCCTTCCACTCAGGCTGCAACGATTCAGCGATCAAGTGGTCTTCGACGGCACTTCGCGAGCTTAATTCAAGGTTTACGAGAGCGTCGAACATCGCATTCGCATCTGTTTGATCCGAAGAACCGGCAACCTCTGCGGCCGACAATAGCGCCTTATGCAGTTTAGACTCGTAAAAGATCCTGCCCCTTCTTTGTTAAGGTCTACACAATCCAAACGAAATAAGGTTAACAAAATGTAGACAGGTTGGATGTGACGACGCTTACGCTTGATACGAGAAACTTATTGTATCTGTTTGAGGACTTTGTAGACACCATTCGCTCTCCCAAGAACCTTGTCACCTAACCGGATGTAACGGTTGGCAAAAGCCAGTTCCTTTCCAACTCAGTGGAAGTCTGTTCCAGCTGAGATCCAATCATTGAGGCGTGAGGCTCCCAAATAATTTACGGTTAAGCTTGTTGTGACCAAGGGGATTCTCGGTTCCTGACCCCATCCCGCGGATTTTCCAAGCGAGATATCCGCGAGGGTGGCAAGTAATCCACCATGCGCAGTCCCCTTATAATTGCAATGATGCGGGCATATGCGCAGCTCAATTATAGGTTTCCTGCCGTCCATGCGGAGATAGAGCGGTCCGAGACGTTTGAGAAATGGGCTGTTTTAGGAATAGGTAGTAAATCCGGCAGGCAGTTCGGGAGGCGCATGTTTGGACTTTCAATCGAATACGAAACGGCCGTCCCAAGGGACGGCCATCTTCGTTCTGCGAATGAGACGAGCCGTTAGGCTGCGTTTTGACCGGTCTCAATTCCCTTTTCGGAGAAATATTCGCTAAGTTCGCCATTCTCATACATCTCGCGGATAATGTCGCAGCCGCCGACGAACTCGCCTTTGACGTAAAGCTGCGGAATGGTCGGCCAATTCGCGAATTGCTTGATACCGTCACGAATTTCTGAATCTTGCAGTACGTCAATGCCTTTGAATTTCACGCCCATTAAGGTCAGCGCCTGCACAACCGCCGCGGAAAATCCGCATTGCGGGAAAACCGGTGAGCCTTTCATGAACAGCACAACTTCGCTGGAATCGACTTCGTCTTTGATACGTTCGAAAACTGGATTATCACTCATTTCAATGTCCTCTTGTCCCAATCTGCCGCTCTAGCTGTCCTCTGGTGCGGAAGTCTGCAATGCCAGAGCGTGCAGTTCGTTGCCCATACGTCCTTGCAGGGCAGCATACACCATTTGGTGCTGTTGCACGCGTGTCTTTCCGCTGAAGGCGGTCGAGCTGATGAAAGCCGCGTAATGGTCGCCATCGCCGCGTAAGTCGTCGATCTGGACTTCTGCGTCCGGAATCGCTTCCTTGATCATTTGCTCGATATCAACTGCGCTCATCGGCATGTCGATTGTCCCCTTTACGCCGTCGCCATATATTCGGGCAGCCAACCTTCGTGCACTTCCCTTAACCTATCGACACATATGGTAATGCCGTTCGGCAATTTCAACGTTTCGCCGCCGGTCCTTCCCAGAATTAGAGCCGTAACGTTTGCTGCTTTCGCTTTCGACAGTATTGCTTCGGGCGCATCGGTAATGCAAAGATAGCGCGCCTGATCCTCGCCGAAGTACCAAGCGTGCGATGCCATTTTGGGGACTGCGTCAATTTCGGCGCCCAATTTTCCGGCTAGGGCCATTTCCGCCAATCCAACCAAGAGACCGCCGTCGCTTAGATCGTGACATGCGGTTATGACACCGGATCGAATTGCCTCGCGCACGAGGTTGCCGTTGCGGCGCTCCGCCTCCAGGTCGACTTGGGGAGGAGCCCCTTCTTCGCCATTACAAATTTCGCGCAGATAGATCGAAGAGCCGAGCCAACCCTGTGTCTCACCGATCAACACGATCGATTGATTCGCACCCGGCAACGCTATGCCGACGATCTGCGAGATATCCGGGATAAGTCCGACGCCACCGATGACGGGGGTCGGTAGGATGGCTTCGCCGTTGGTCTCATTATAGAGCGAAACATTGCCCGAGACGACAGGGAATTCGAGCGCCGCCGCCGCCGCGCCGATGCCTTTCACGCAGCCGACAAACTGCCCCATGATCGGTCGGCGTTCGGGATTGCCAAAATTTAGATTGTTCGTCAATGCGAGCGGAGTGGCGCCTACGGCGGTGAGGTTCCGCCAGGCTTCGACGACCGCCTGACGGCCACCGCTTTCGGGGTGGGTCTTGCAGTATCTCGGTGTGCAGTCCGTGGTGACTGCCAATCCCTGTTGGCTGCCGTGAATGCGGACCACAGCAGCATCGCCGCCCGGACGCTGCACGGTATCGGCCATCACCATGTGGTCGTATTGCTCCCAAATCCAGCGTTTGGAGCACATGTCCGGAGACGACATGATCTTGGTCAACGTTGCTGGGATATCGTCGGTGCCGAGGACATTCTCCGCGCGGATGGTTGCGGGCGCCGAAATTTCGTCATAGGGCCGGTCGTATTCCGGCGAGGCTTCGACCAGGGGGGCGACGGGGATATCAACGACCGTATCGCCTTTTTCCTTCACCACAAGGGCACCAGAATCGGTGATGCGACCGACGACGGCGAAATCCAACTCCCACTTCTCGAAGATGCGGCGCGCGGCATCTTCCGCCTCCGGCTTCAACACCATGAGCATGCGTTCCTGGCTTTCGGACAACATCAGCTCATACGGCGTCATCGCGGCTTCGCGGGCCGGCACGGCATCCAAGTCGAGCTCGATGCCGACGCCGCCCTTATCCGCCATTTCGACGGATGAGCAGGTGAGGCCCGCGGCTCCCATATCCTGGATCGCGATGATCGAATCGGTTGCCATCAACTCAAGACAGGCTTCCAGTAACAATTTCTCGGTGAAGGGATCGCCGACCTGCACGGTTGGGCGCTTTTCCTCCGAATCCTCGGAAAACTCGGCCGATGCCATGGTGGCACCATGGATACCGTCGCGCCCCGTCTTGGAGCCCACATAGACCACTGGATTGCCGAGTCCCGCCGCCGCCGAATAGAAGATCTTATCCGCATCGGCGAGGCCGACCGTCATCGCGTTGACCAGGATATTGCCGTTATAAGCGGAATGGAAATTCACTTCACCGGCTACGGTGGGAATGCCCATGCAATTGCCGTAACCGCCAATCCCCGCCACCACGCCGCCGACCAAATGCCGGGTCTTGGGATGATCCGGGGCGCCGAAGCGAAGCGAGTTTAAATTAGCTACCGGGCGGGCGCCCATTGTGAAGACGTCGCGCATAATGCCGCCGACACCCGTTGCCGCCCCTTGGTAAGGTTCGATGAAGGAGGGGTGGTTGTGGCTTTCGATTTTGAAGACCACGGCGCGGCCGTTGCCGATATCGACGACACCGGCGTTCTCGCCCGGCCCTTGAATGACCTGCGGGCCGTCCGTCGGCAGGGTTTTTAGCCACTTTCGGGACGACTTATAGGAACAATGTTCCGACCACATGACGGAAAAAATACCGAGTTCGTTTATGTTGGGGGCCCGACCCATGATATTGAGCAGGGTTTGGTATTCGTCCGGTGTCAGGCCGTGTTCAGCGACAATTTCTGGGGTGATTTGGTAGGTGTTCACGAAAGTGCCCCCACCAGGCCATTGAACATTGCCTTGCCGTCCGTGCCGCCATGTTGTGCGTCGGCGGCGCGTTCGGGATGGGGCATCATGCCGAGGACCGTTTTCGTCTCGTTGAAGATGCCGGCAATATTACGCGCGGCTCCGTTCGGATTGCCTTCCGCGTTGACGTCTCCCGACGGTGTCGAATAGCGCATCGCGACGCGGCCCTCTCCTTCAAGTCGGTCGAGCGTGTTGTTGTCGGCGAAGTAGTTACCCTCGTTATGGGCGACTGGAATTTCCACGATCTGGCCTTCTTCGTATCTGGCGGTGAAGAGTGATTGGCTGGTTTCGATGCGAAGGTGCACCGGACGGCAAATGTATTTCAAGTTGGCGTTCTGCATCAGGACACCGGGCAATAGGCCGCTTTCCGTCAGAATTTGGAAACCGTTGCAGATGCCGAGGGTCGGCACGCCGTTGTCTGCCGCTTCCTTGACTTCACGCATGATCGGGGAGTGCGCGGCCATGGCTCCGCAGCGCAGGTAATCGCCATAGGAAAATCCACCCGGCACGACGATGAGATCGACCTTGGGCAGGTCGTGATCACCATGCCAGACCATATCAACCGGCTGTCCGCTGGCAGTTTCTAATGCGACTTTGGCGTCGCGGTCGCAATTCGATCCGGGGAAAACGATGACGGCGGCTCTCACGGCAGCGCGCGCTCCTCTATTATTCGACCTCAATGCGGTAATTCTCGATCACCATATTGGCCAAAAGCTTTTTGCACATCTCGTCGCTTTGGGCGCGGGCCTTTTCGGGGTCGGTCTCGGCGAGTTCAAGTTCGATATATCTACCGATCCGAACGCCGTCCACACCGCCGAAACCAAGGCCCTCTAGTGCATTGCCGATGGCTTTCCCTTGCGGGTCCAAAACGCCGTTCTTTAAAGTAACATGCACCTTGACCTTCATTACTTCACTATCTCCGGTCCTTGGATGTCGTTGGTCCCGGCCTCGGGCAAAATGCCGAGACGGCGGGCAATTTCTTGATAGGCCTCTGATTCGCGTCCAAGATCAAGATCGAAACGGTCGGAATCGAGCCGTTCGTTGCTCGCGATGTCCCAAATCCGGCAGGTGTCTGGGCTGATTTCATCGGCGAGTACGACGCGCATTTCTCCGGTCTCCTCGTACATTCTTCCGAATTCCGTTCGAAAATCTACCAGCCGCAGGCCGGCGGCAACGAATAGCCCAGAGAGGAAATCGTTTATCCTGAGCGCTAAAGCCAGCATATCGTCGATATCCTGCGGCGCGGCCCAGCCAAAGGCGGTGATATGTTCTTCCGAAACCATCGGATTGCCGAGTTCCGCCGATTTGTAATAGTACTCGACGATAGAGCGCGGCATCGGTGTGCCGGGCTGGATGCCGAAGCGCTCCGCGAATTCGCCCGCAGCCGTGTTTCGGATTATTAATTGCAACGGAATTATTTCGAGCTCGCGGATCAATTGTTCCCGCATGTTGAGACGACGAAGAAAATGAGTGGGTATTCCTAAATCCTGCAAGCGCATCATAAAGAATTCGGAAATCCGATTGCTCAGCACCCCTTTGCCGGTGATGGTCCCGCTGCGTTTGCCGTCATGTGCCGCCACGTCGTCCTTGAACGACATCACCATCGTGCCCGGCTCCGGACCCTCGTAAAGGATCTTGTCCTGACCTTCGTAGATCCGTCTGCGTTTTGCCATCTTAGGGCCTCTTCGCGCCGTGAATTTAGGGCGATCTGAAAGCGTCTGAGCGCGGGGTTCATATAGCAAGCGAGAGATGGCGGCACAATCCGCGATCATGTCTCGCCAGTGTTTCAGACCGGTAGATATTCAGTGCGGTCCGGGCGCCCCGCCGCGAAGAGATAAATACCGGCAGGTTTTTCGGCGCCGGGCCGCGGCATTGCCAGCAACGTGCTGGAAACCGTACCGAAACCCCAGTCGCTGGAAATGCACATGGCGGACGAAGGGCCAATCGCTGGATCGCAAGTTTCATCGGCGAGAAGGGCCCGCCAAGCGGACCAATTAGCGCTGTCGGGGTCGGGAATGTCGGCTGCCTCAAATTGCGATAGGAAAGCGTCGATCCGGGCGTTCCGGCGGTCGTTGATTTCCTGAGACGTCAACATTGATAAGCCATCAGGCACTTCTTCGACGGCGATTCGCGCCGCCTGAGCCCGATTCGCAATATGAAACACGTTGGCGTTGTCGCCAACGACCAAATTGAAACTGCGGTAGGCGTGAGCGTCGATCTGCCCAAGCGCCTCGGCCGCGCTGTCCGCGTCGGCGTGATCAAGAGCCTCGAGGACCAGTTCGCCCCGGCTGCGTTTGTCGGTGCTGGGGCCGAGCGAGCCTTCGCGATTGAGGATGGCGGCGAAGACACCGTGGTCGTTCCGGCCGAGCCAACTGCCGCCCGCCAATCGGTCGCGCCCGGCGATGACATCGCGGCGGTCATCCCAATGTCGAGCTGGCGGATCCCAGGGGCGATCCATCATTTCGTCGCGGTTTGCGGCGGCAATTAGCGGCCAAGGATGGCCTGGTCGCCGAAGAATAATGATCGAACACATAGGGATCACGCATAGCAGCCCGACGGAAGCGGCGCAAACGGCGAAATTAAGAACGCGATAATTCGCCTCGAGGCGTTGAATCAGCCGGGTTCATCCGTATATCTAAATCGTACCCGGATGGAGCCGAGCGTGAGTTACAATCGGTCGACGTGAGCGCTAGCAAATTTTACCTGAGGATTATGCCAGATGAGCCAATTCGACAAGCGCGAGAAAGGTTTCGAGCAGAAACATAGCCGCGATCAGGAGTTTAATTTTAAGGTTCAAGCGCGCCGCAATAAGCTGCTCGGGGAATGGGCGGCTGATAAGCTTGGCTTGGATGGCGCCGCCGCTGTTGCCTATGCGAAGGAAGTCATCGTCTCGGATTTCGACGAGCCCGGTGACGAAGATGTGTTGCGTAAGGTTTTCGGCGATTTGGAAGCGAAAGGCGTAGACACCAGCGAGCATCTCGTCCGCAAGGAAATGGACAAGTTACTGGAAGTCGCGCGGAACGAACTTTCGGATTAATCCCAAGCTTCCACTAACGGGTTTCGGCATCCGCGACAACGGCGGCAATATTAGCGACAGCGTACGCGCGCGCCGTTTCGTTGGAGATAGCCTGTACTGCCCGGATCGATAATTTCGACTGACCTATTTTCCCTGCAGCGACGGCAACGGAGCGCAATGCTCTGTTTCTTGGTGTTTCGGGCGGCGATGTTGCGTCGATATTTTCACTTGTGATTTGCGGGGTACCGGAGGAATCGTCCGGAATTCTCGCCGCAGTATCGAAGGCCTGCAGCACGAAGCCCGCCGCCAATTGCGCATCCGTAATATTGGAGAGCATTTCGGCGAAGTCTTTGTGATTGGTGTCCCGCCATGCCAATCGCCAAGCGACATCGAGATTATCCTGTGCCATTTGTTTTTGGTCGATATTGGCCAGAGCGACCGCCATTTGCGATAGAATCGTGACCCGAGGCTTCAATGTGGGAAGCCGCTTTGCCAACTCCCGGACGCGGGAGAAGAGGGATACCGCTGCCTCCGGCGCACCGACGCGGCGTTGGATTTCAACGGTTTTGAGCAACGCCCATTCCAAGCTTTCAGGATTAATCTTCTTGAATGGAGTGTCTGCCAGACCCTTCGCTAAGAGCGCGCTCGCATTCATGCGGTCTCCCGCAATTCCTTTGACGTTCGCAAGGGCGGTAAATATCTGCGAGCGCATGCCGACATAGGGTATGTAGTCGGTCACTGTTTCCGCGTTGGTGTGATCGTTGATAGACATCATCGCTTTGCCCATCGCCAACATGGTGAGCGCCTGCATGCGTCTGTCTCTGATATAACCTGCCATTTTGAAGGCGTCGGCATGGCGGCCGAGTTCGGCCTGGTGGCGAACCATATGCTTGATGACGTTGAAGCGGAGTTCTTCGGATCCGAGGCGTTTTGTGTCTTGAAATGCTAAGCTGAACAACGGCACGGCAGCGTCGATGTTGCCCTTTTTTCCTGTGGCGCTGGCTACGGCGGACAGGGCGTGTGCCTTGTGACCAATATCTCGTATGGATCGAACGAGGCCCATCGCCGTGTTGTTATCGCCTGCCAACACATAACTGCCCGCCATATTCGCGATACGGTCGACGCGCCCGTCGAAATCGGATTCCAGCAACAGGGGACGCAGATGCCGTAAAGTGATAAGAGCATCCTTATTATACCCGGCATCAATCTGGGCATAGGCAATTCGTAGCAAGACGTCCGTCGTTTCTGTTATATCTTCTTTTAAGGTTTTTGCGAGAGCGAACGCTCTGCCAAACATCTTTTTTGCAGAAGCGGCGACCTTTTGGTCCCGACTGGCTGCCGCCTTGTCTGCGATCAATAAATAAGCGTTAAGCCGCTCGAGCGGGATGGATATGCGTTTGGCAGTCGACAGAGCGGCCGAGAAGTCGCCCATATCCGTTTGGCGGTTTGCGATCTCCAGATACGTATCGTCGGCGCCTCTTTTTCGGCCTTTTGTTGGAACCAGCTTCACCGATTCCGCTAATGTTCTCCGTGCTGTTTTCGTGCGACCTTTCCGCAGGTGATAATCTGACGTGAGGATGCGGGCACGGACACGCCAAAGCCGATCTCTGATATTTTTAAGCTCGATGCGCGAGGCTTTCAGCTTACCGCGTTTGAGTTGCATTTCGACCAGTCCGGCAAAGGCCCGGCCTCGATCGAGGTCGCTCTTCAAGCTCAGCGCCGCAATCCTCAGCAGGCGGACGCTGTCCTCGACCTTCTCGGTGCCGATTGTTGCTAGTGCCGGTCCCGCGAATGCCGCGAGGCACAGAACGAGGACGGCGAGACGGCTAGCTGCCGAAGACGCGTTTGAAAATCGTGTCCACGTGTTTTGTGTGATAACCGAGATCGAACAACTCCTCGAGATCGTCATTGCTAAGATACTCGCCGATTTCACTGTCGGATATCAAAAGGTTTAAGAAAGACGCATCGCCTTTCCAAACATCCATCGCGTTGCGTTGTACCGCTTGATAGGCATCTTCACGGCTCATGCCCCGCTGGGTCAGCCCCAACAGAACCCGTTGAGAATGAACCAAGCCTTTCAATTGGTCCAGATTGGCCATCATTGTATCAGGATAGACGAGCAGTTTGTCCATCATTCCCGCCATACGCATCAGGGCGAAATCGAGGGTCACCGTTGCGTCCGGCCCGATCATGCGCTCGACCGATGAATGAGAGATATCGCGTTCGTGCCAAAGCGCCACATTCTCCATCGCCGGGACGACGGCGGATCGCACAATTCGGGCGAGGCCGGTGAGATTTTCCGTCAGGATGGGATTACGCTTGTGCGGCATCGCCGAGGAGCCCTTCTGACCTTCAGAGAAGAATTCTTCCACTTCCCGGACTTCCGTGCGTTGCAGGTGGCGAATTTCGACAGAGAGACGCTCGATCGACGAGGCAATAATGCCGAGGACGGCAAAGAATGCGGCATGCCGGTCACGCGGAATAACCTGGGTCGAGACCGGCTCGGGCGTCAGGCCCAGTTTCTCGGCGACGTATTCCTCAACCCGTGGGTCGATATTGGCGAAAGTGCCGACAGCACCCGAAATGGCGCAAGTGGCGATCTCTTTGCGGGCGTCGGCGAGGCGTTTGCGATTGCGGTCGAATTCGGCGTAATGCCCCGCCAGCTTGATCCCGAACGTGGTGGGCTCCGCGTGAATGCCGTGGCTGCGTCCGATGCAGACCGTATCCTTGTGCTCGATAGCACGACGTTTAAGGACTTCCAGGACCCGGTCGAGATCGGCGAGCAGAATGTCCGCTGCTTGCGCCAATTGCACCGCGAAGCAAGTATCGAGCACATCTGATGATGTCATGCCCTGATGCAGGAAGCGTGCTTCAGGGCCAACGTGCTCCGCGACGTTCGTGAGGAAGGCGATGACGTCGTGCTTCGTCTCGCGCTCGATCTCGTCGATCCGGTCGACCTCAAATTTTCCGCGCTCCCAAATCGCCGCGGCGGCTTCCTTGGGAATGACGCCGAATTCGGCCAGCGCGTCGCAGGCATGAGCCTCGATTTCGAACCAAATGCGGAACTTGTTCTCCGGTTCCCAGATTTTGGTCATTTTGGGCCGGCTGTAACGTGGAATCATGGAGAAGGACTTTCCTTAATCGAGACTTTCGGATCTAACCGCATCCGGGGTCGGTTTCGGTAGTATCGCAAGGCCCCCTTGCGGGGGCACGGGAACATCTTATTATCTGCCCAAATCGACGAAAAGGGGAGACCCATGGAAGACATCAATCAATTGCGGATCGATCTCGCCGCAGCCTATCGATGGTCGGTCCGGTTCGGGCTGCATGAAGGGATCAGCAATCATTTTAGCGTCGCTTTAGACGATGACACCTTCTTGATCAATCCTCATGGGCTGCATTGGTCAGAAATTACGGCCTCCAGCATTCTCATCTGCGATGCGGATGGCAAGGTCCTGGAAGGTGATCATCCGGTTGAGCCAACTGCATTGTTCATCCATGGTCAAACCCACCGTGCCGCACCTCATGCGAAGGTCGTCCTGCACACCCATATGCCCTATGCGACGGCGATCACCATGCTGGAAGGCGGTCGGATCGAGCCCGTGGAGCAGAACGCAATCCGCTTCCACAATAAGATTGCCTACGACGACGAATACAACGGCTTGGCGTTGGATGAGGAAGAGGGCCTGAGGATTGCCTCCAAGCTTGGCAATAAGAAGGCGATGTTCCTTGCCAATCATGGGGTTGTCGTCGTCGGACCGAATGTCGCCGAGGCCTTCGATGATCTCTATTATTTGGAGCGCGCTGCGATGTTCCAGGTGCTGGCGCAATCCACCGGCAGGCCCTTTCGGCGCATTCCGGAAAAAATTGTGGAGACCACGATTGAACAGATGAGCGGCGAGCGCGAGACAGCACTGCTTCACTTCGAGGCGTTGAAGCGTATCCTCGATAAGGAAGAGCCCGACTATGTCAACTAGACGACCGGGACATTGCATTCCAAACCCCGATAGACCGGGATAAGGAGAAGGGAGACCCAATGGATGAGAAGGCGGATTTCAAGGGAGGCCTCGAAGCGCGCGCTCTGGCCATTGCCGATGCCTGCACCGGTTGCGGTAAATGTTTCCAAGCCTGCCCGATGGCGGAACCCGCAGGTCTCGGAGCTGCCGATCCAGAGCGCGTTTTGGCAGGAGTCGTCGATATCCTGCGCAACGGTGAGGGAAATGCCGAAGGTCGCAAATGGGCCGAAGTCTGCAGCCATAGTGGGTTCTGCCTTGATGCCTGCGACGATGGTGTTGACCCGCGCTTGATGTTGATCCTTGCGCGGATGTCGATGAAACGGGGCGATAGCGATGAAATGCGCCGCGCCGGTGCCGCAAATTTCCAAGACATGGTCAAAGCGACGAGAATTTTACCGCGATTACAACTCAATGCATCGGATTTAGATCGCGTCTCGACAAAGCGATGGGCTGGGGAGACGCCGCCTGACTTGATCTTCTATACTGGCTGCAATGTCCTGCGGACGCCGCATATCGCCCTGTTGTGTCTCGATGTGCTCGACGCGCTGGAGCTCAGTTACGCGGTGTATGGCGGGCCGGCGAATTGTTGCGGTATCCTACAATTGCGCCCCGGCGATACGGAAAACGCCGGAAAACAAGCATATGCGACCATCAAGCGGTTTGCCGAAACCGGCGCGTCGGAAGTTGTCTCCTGGTGCCCCACCTGCATGGTTCAGATGGGTGAGACGGCACTGCCGGTCTATGAGGATGCGGAAGGCAGCACTGGGTTCGATATGTCGATGATGGCGGTCTTTCTAAACCGGCATTTGGACCGTCTGAAAGAATTGTTTCGGAATCGTGTCGAAAAACGTGTGGCGCTTCATGAACATCCAGGCTCGCCAGGTGTAACGGAAGCGGTTCGTGCTGTATTAGAGGCGATTCCGGGGCTCGAATTTGTTGACTTGGAGCAGCCGCGCGCTGGATATATGTGCAATTCACTCTCCGCTCTACCGGACTTCCGACGTGACCTGCACGCCGTCCAGCTGGAAGCCGCCGAAGCAGCCGGGATCGACACGCTCGCGGGGATCTACCACGCCTGCCACCGCGATATTTGCAGCCACGAGCGCGATTGGCCGTTTGAAGTGGTGAACTTCCTGGAACTGATTGGCGAAGCGATGGGGTGTGAGCATCCCGATGTTTTTAAGCGATTGAAAAAGCTACAAGATATCGATGAAATCGTCGCTCAGAGCCAAGACATGATATATCATTACGGTCTCGATATAAATGATGTTCGGGATGTGATTGCAAAAAATATGGTGGGCGAGCAATCGCTGCCGCTGAAAAACTCATAAGGGGAGAAATCGCGGATGACCACCTTGCCGCCGGCAGAAATCGGTATGTCTTTGGAGGATGTCGATACGCCCGCTCTCCTCCTCGATCTCGATGCGTTCGAGCGCAACTTGGATCGTATGGCGAAAACACTCGATGGCACGTCGGTTAAGATACGGCCGCATTCCAAATCGCATAAATGCGCGATCATCGGACTCGAGCAAATGGCCCGCGGTGCGGTCGGTCTGTGCTGCCAGAAAGTCGGCGAGGCGGAAGCTATGGTCGCGGGTGGCGTGCATAATGTTTTGATATCGAATCAAATTGTCGGGCGTTCAAAATTACTCCGTTTGGCGGCTCTCACCAAACAGGCGGAGTGGATAGGGGTTTGTGCCGACCATCCGGACAATGTCGAGCAGCTGAACGAGGCCGCAGCGGCAATGGGAACAGTCATTAACGTTTTGGTGGAAATCGATACTGGCGCGGCGCGCTGCGGGGTGGCGCCGGGGGCGCCGGCCATTGATCTTGCTAAACAAATCGATTCCGCAACAAGCCTTAATTTTGTGGGCCTTCAAGCTTATCAAGGTCGGGCGCAACATGTGCGTAGTTACGCGGAACGCCAACAAACTGCGGAAGCGGGGATCGCGCTTACCAAGGAGACAGTCGACGGGTTAAAGGCGGTCGGATTGGAGTGTGAGATCGTCGGCGGTGCCGGAACCGGCACGTTTCAATTTGAGACCGCCGGTGGCGTCCACAATGAGCTGCAGGCAGGCTCTTACGTCTTCATGGACGCGGATTATGGCAAAAATTTAAACCCGGATGGCGGATTTTTTGATGATTTCGAGAACAGCCTGTTCGTCTACGTCACGGTGATGAGTACTCCGACCGAGGATCGGGCCCTCGTGGATGCCGGATTGAAGGCATTGGCAATGGATTCGGGCCCACCCGCCGTGGCCGATATGCCGGAGGTAGAATTCGGCCGGGCGTCCGACGAGCACGGTATCCTCGATATCGCCAAAACCAATCATCCGGTGCGTCTTGGCGATAAACTCAAGCTCATCCCCGGACATTGCGACCCGACGGTAAACATGTACGACTGGTATGTGGGTTATCGGGGCGACCGCGTGGAGGCCCTATGGCCCATCGTCGCGCGGGGCATGCTGCGTTAGGCATCGAGATCACGTCACGCCACACTATCCGTCCCCGGCCTCAGAGCCGGGGCTTAACACTCTCGGTAGTACCCTACCCACTGGATCCCGGCTCGCTTCGCGTCCGGGAAACCCAGGAGAGCGGGCTCGAATTCAGTCCTTATAGACCTCGTCGACGGGCTTCTTGATCTTGCGACCTTCGCCGACCCGCTGTGTGAACCCGCTGCGGTCGAAATATTCCAACACTTGGATGGCGACATTGCGGCCGATTTCCGTCGCGTCCCGGAAATCGGCAACCGAGAAGATGCCGTCATCGGATTTGGCGGCGAGGCGTTCCGTCAAGCGGCCCATATCCCGCATCGTTGCGGGCGGATAAAATCGGTTCTTCGCCACGGCGTGGACGATCCCAAGGCGCGCCGCGCGAAACAGAAAGCGCTCGATGACTTGCGGGGGCTGGTTTAAATTTTCGGCGATCTCCCGCACCCGTGGCGGTCGCAATCCGCCTTCTTCCATCATCGGGCGGACTTTCTCCCAAAGCGAGGTTTCCGCGTCGGACATCGCGGCCCGGTGGGTCGGTAAGCGCAAAGTAGCGCCGTCGCGGGCGATTTTATTCGCGGTAATGAGACCCAGAAGAACGGCGGCGAAGAGGTCACCGGCAACCCGAACAGGCATCCGGCGGCGAAGTTGATCTTCGGTGGGGCCGGGATCGCCCGGATGGGATTTATGCCACTCGCCAAGCGCGCTCAAGGCGTCCTCGGAGAGCGATGCCCAGCGCGCCTCCGAGACGCCGATGGGTGCTTCCGCTCGCCCGACCCGCGTCATCGGCGTATTGCGCCACAGTTCCGTCGCCTCATCTGGTGAGAGGTTCCGCGAGCGGGCGAAAGGCTCTAGCTCCACGCCCGCCGCAGCTTGGTCCAATAGAGCTAACAAGGCGCTCGCTGGATCGCTTATCTCAAGCGCCTTGATCGTTTTGATCCGCTCTGGGCGGGCTCTGCCGCGCGCCGGTGAGAACGGGTCGATTACCGTACCGCCCGCGACAGTGCGGCGCGCCGATTGGTCACGCAGGATCAAGCGATCCCCCCAGAGCGCGCCGATCGGCTCGTCGAGGACCAATTGCACCAAGCCGCTTTCGCCGGGCGCGATTTCCTTGCCTTCCAAGATCGCAACGCGAGCGGTCACGTCAGCGGCAGCGAGATGCAGGTGAATTGGTGTCCAATGTTTGAGCGACCGTTGCTCTCCTCGCAAGACACGGATGCGAGCGTCCAAACGGCGAGTCGGCGCGTGCGTTTCGGGGGCGGAAATCCAATCGCCACGATGAACATTGGCCCGGCTCAATCCCTGCGCCGCGATATTCAGCGCGCAGCGCTCTCCCGCGCCGCCGGACTCGGCCTCGTTATTTTGAGCGTGAATGCCGCGCAGCCGAACCTCGCGGCCGAGCGGCGTTAGCATTAGGCGGTCGCCGATTTTGGCACTGCCGGAGAAGACCGTTCCGGTTACGATCAAGCCCGCGCCCGACAAGGTGAAGCAACGGTCGACGGCGAGGCGGAAATTGCCGCTGCCCCGCCGGTCCGGAACTTCGGCGGCCATGGTGGCCAAGTGATTGCGCAGTGCCGGGATGCCCTCTCCGGTAATGCCGGAGACCGGGAAGATTTTGGCCCCTTCCAGCGTCGTGCCGTCAACCAGGATCTGGATCAGTTCCCTCGCTTCCTCGACGCGTTCCGGATCGACCCGGTCGATCTTGGTCAGCGCAATGCAGCCTTTGTCGACACCGAGGAGATCGAGAATGGCCAGATGCTCTTCGGTTTGCGGCATCGGGCCGTCATCTGCGGCAACGATCAGCATCGCGTAGTCGACGCCGCTGACACCGGCCAGCATATTGCGCACGAACCGCTCGTGGCCGGGGACGTCGATGAACCCGCTGACCGCGCCATCGCCGAGGTCCGCATAGGCGAAACCAAGATCGATGGACATGCCGCGCGCGCGCTCTTCCGGCAGCCGGTCTGTCTCCACCCCTGTCAGCGCTTTTACCAGCACCGTCTTGCCGTGATCGATATGTCCGGCGGTCGCTATGATCATGGCGACGGTCGCGACAGTTCGGAGATTTGCCGGAGGAATTCGTCTTCATCTTCCAAGCATCGAAGATCAAGCAACATGCGGTCGTCTTCGATACGACCGATGATCGGCACCGGAAGGCCTCGCATGTCGGAGGCAAGCCGTTTCAAGGCACCGCCGATACCACGCTTTCGATCGAGTATGGGAGAGAGTGCGAGGGAGGCGCTCGGCAGCGCTTCGACCGGTAGGGCACCACTGCCGATCTGGCTCATGCAATCGGTGACATCGACAGAGACCCTCCCTTGGAGAGCATTGCGTAACGCTGGCGCCACCCGCTCCGCCTGCGCGCGAATATCATCTTGCTTGCGCGACAGAAGGCGAATGGACGGAACTTCCTCGGCCAGCTTATCCGGGTTCTCATAGAAACCGAGCACCGCGTCGAGTGCGGCCAATGTCATCTTGTCGCAACGGATGGCGCGTTTCAGCGGGTTCTTCTTAAGCCGCTTGATCAGTTCTGCCTTGCCGACGATTAGGCCCGCTTGCGGTCCGCCCAGCAATTTATCGCCGCTGAAGGTGATGAGATCGACGCCATCGGCGAGGGTTTCCATCGGTGTGCGCTCATGGGGCAGGCCGAATTGCGCCATATCGGTAAGTGCGCCGCTGCCGAGGTCGACCGCCATCGGCAGATCGTGCTCATGGGCGAGCTTGGCGAGATCGCGCTCGGATACATCCGCGGTGAAGCCTTGTATCTCGTAATTGCTGGTGTGGACCTTCATCAGCAATCCGGTGCGGGCCCCAATGGCTTCCGCGTAATCCTTCAAATGGGTTCGATTGGTCGTGCCGACCTCGACAAGTTTTGAGCCGGAGCGGGACATGATGTCGGGAATGCGGAACGCACCACCGATTTCCACCAATTCGCCACGCGAGACCGGAACTTCCTTGCGGTTGGCCAGCGAGTTGAGCAGCAGCATCACAGCGGCGGCGTTGTTGTTCACGATGGTCGCCGCTTCCGCACCGGTCAGCCGACAGAGCCGTTCCTCGACAATGGCGTCGCGGTCGCCGCGCCGTCCGGTCTTAAGGTCGAATTCCAAATTTGAGGCGCCGCGCGCGGTCAGCGCGATGGCATCGAGCGCCGCTTGCGGGAGCGGCGCGCGGCCGAGATTGGTGTGCAGCACCGTGCCGGTCAGGTTGAAGACGGGGCGTAATCCGGATGCCGCCCGTTCCCTGAGCGCGCTTTCGATTGCCGCGCTAAGGGTCTCCTCATCGGTTCGCGCGTTGCAATCATTGCGCAATTTCTCTCGGCACGCGGCCAAAACCGTGCGCGCGACATCGGTTGTGGCATTACGACCGTGACGTTCGATTAGCGGGGCCACGTCGGGCCATCGAAGAATAGCGTCGATCGATGGTAGGCGCGCCGGTGCGTTATCGCTGTTTGTGCTCATGAAATACGTTCCCGAGGATTGTCTACAAGCTAGGACTCGGTCTTGTGGGCGTCAACGGTATAACAATTTCCGCTGGAGAGGTTGCATCGTTTGGACGCATCGATTGATGAAACTTGGAGCAGCCTGTGCTTGCGTCTTAATCAAGCTCCTGTATGCACATAAAATCAGCATTAAATAACTGTTTAAAATCAATGGATTATGATTTTGTAAGGAGTGACTCCTCTTGGCACGTGGTTTGCGGAACGATCCGTTTAGAAAAACAAACGAAACGCCTACAGGAGTGCACTATGTTCAAATTCAGGTCCCCATTTCTCACGGTGGGTGCGATTGTGCTTGGGGCCACGTTGGCCATCGGGCCAGTCGCGGCCGAAGAGAAAGATATCTTTGATAGTATACCGGGAAGTTTCTCGGCCGATGTGGCGATTACCAACGATTATGTCTATCGCGGCACATCGCAATCGGACGAGCATCCCGCATTGCAAGGTGGCATCTATTGGTCGAACGGCTTTAAAGCCGGTGATCAGGACGTTGCTTTGGATCTCGGCGTTTGGGGATCAAATGTGGATTTCAACGACGGCGACCGTGCGTCGGTGGAACTCGATTATACCATTGGCTTGAGCACTGAAATTAGCGGCGTCGGTATCGGCATTGGCTATATATTCTATAGCTATCCTGGTGCCGGCAGTGCGCTGAACTACAATTTCCAGGAATTTAACGTCGGCGTCAGTAAGGACTTCGAAGTCGCCTCCGCGAGTGCGACCTTCAATTATTCCGACGACTTCTTTGGCGGTGTGGGCGAGGCCTATTATTGGGACTTTGGTGTCGAAGTGCCGCTGCCGCAAAAGTTCACGATTGCGGGACATGTCGGTCTTCAGAACTTCGATGATGGGGCGCAGGACGATTATGTCGACTGGTCAATCGGGATTTCCCGTCCGATCAAGGGCATAGATGTCAGCCTGACCTATTACGACACGGACATCGATGCGGGCGGGTTCTGCGGCGCCAGCACGGACAATTGCAGCGAACGCTTTGTCGTTGCTGTCTCAAAGTCGTTTTAAGTACAGATTGAATATTGGGATCCCCGGGCGAAGACCCGGGGTCCAGCGCATCCGGAATTCCCTACCCGCTGGTTCCCGGATAACGCTGCCGCGTTTCCGGGAACCCCTAGTGATGCATTTAAATGAACGACTCCTACCGGCGTCGGGCCTGCACCAGGAGCGCGATGATCGTCTCTTCTCCGAGTAACTTGCAGGCTTCCAGGCGATGGAGCCCTTCGATCAAGACGAAACGCTCGCCGTCCTTGCGGACCTGAATCGGTGTGATTTGACCTTCTTCGATCATGCTTTCGGCAATTTCCTCGGTCTTTGCAGGGTCGAGGGTTTTGCGCCGCGCGGTGGGAATATAGATATCCGCGACCTGCAGCGTGTGGTTCTGCATTAGCTTATTGTCGCTCATATCGATCCTCTCGAAATGTCGGTGATTATACGACCTCGTCGTCGCGCGAAGTGGTCTCTCCATAGCGTTTCAGCGCCGGTGGTTTCAGCCCTCTATAGGTCTCTTCCACCCGCTCGTTGACGATGCGGTTTTGTTGCTCGAACAGGCTGTTGCCTTGTAGATCGCTTTCGACCAGGAACGGGCCGAAATTCTCGACCGTCAGCACCCACATGGCTTGCGCGATGCCGAGTTCCTCCAGCCAATGCACGTCCACATGCTTGATGCCTCGGCCCAGCAGAGCGCCGGTGCCGTATCCGACGGTGGTCAGATAGATCGCGTCGTTCGGCACGAAGTGGGTCTTGTAATCCTCTTCCGACATGCCGCCTTTGCCGATGATCATTTTGCAATTCGACATCTCGAACCATTCGGTCAGATACTTCGAAAACCGGAAACTAGCGGTCGCCGTGACCGCGCCCATCTCGTAGCTGCCGTCCTCGTGGACCGTGGCGGCGGGCGAGCAGTGAAAATTCACGTTGGAGATCGATTGCAACGCCACCGGCGGGGTGTCCCGCTCGACCAATAGTTTGTTGTAGAGGCCTTCGCGGCCAGTATAGAGAACGCCGTCCAGATAGACGACAGTGCCGACCTCGAGGTCCCGCAGATCCTCGACCTGGACCGGCGTCTTCAGCCGGACCTTTTTCAGACCGCCGCTTGTGCCGTTTCCGTCGTCGACCATTCGACCGTATCCCTTCGCATATAGGGGGTGAACCATTCGGGATCGGTGCGATATTCGACCGTC
Source organism: Alphaproteobacteria bacterium (assembly GCA_049601975.1). Classification (GTDB taxonomy): domain Bacteria; phylum Pseudomonadota; class Alphaproteobacteria; order UBA8366; family UBA8366; genus UBA6544. The sequence continues at coordinate 67,943 of JBMYRC010000004.1, forward strand.
CCGTTCGAGTGAAGCCGCGCCGCCGCGCGGCGCGAGGAGAGGCAGAAGCTGTGCACGCTCATCGGCATGCCGCCGGTGTGCGTATAGCCAACCTCGATATGGCAATCGATGACCATGGATTTGCCGACAAAGCCCATCGGCCCCATGCCGATATTGTTACCCATTTCCTTGAGCTCCAATTCAAGCGCGGCGATCTTCGGATCCGGGTTGCGGTCGCCGACGGTGCGCAGACATGCCGCCTGTTTGCCGAGCGTCACCGAGATGTCCTTACTGCCGCCGAGCCCGATGCCGACGATGGCGGGCTGACAGGCCAGGCCACGCCGTCCAAATTCGTACATCACATCCAGGAAAAACCGCTTGATGCCGTCGATGCCGTCGCCGGGGAAGAGCATCCGATAATCGGTGCCGAATAGGCCGCCCTTGTGAACGGTCGTCACATCGATCCAGTCCGCGTCGGGTTCGAAGGAATATTCGATCTCCGGCGCGTTGATGCCGACATTGTTGTTGTTGTCCTGACGAGAGAGCGGATGCACCCGGTTGGGGCGCAGTGGAATGGAATGCGTGGCGTCCGCCGTGGCCCGGCGCAACGCACGCTCCAATGCAATGGGACCGCCATCGATCCGCGCTTCGTTGCCCATCTTCACGTAATAGCGCGGCACCCCGGTATCGGCGCACATGGCGCGGCGGTCGTCTTCGGCGGCCTCCCAATTGTCCAACATCGACATTAGGACGAAGCGGGAAAGCTCTTCTTCTTCCTCCTCCAGCATGCCGCGCAGGCCTTGGCGGTAATCCTCCGGAATGTCGATGGCGGCGCTCGACATAATCTCCATGCCCGCACCGTAGATATCCTGTTCCTTGATCATGGTCGTTGGTCCTCATACCGCTGCCGGAAGACTATATCCGGAAGGCCTCATTCATAAACACCTCGTTCTGAGCCTGTCGAAGGGCGAGTTTGCAATATCGAGCGAAGCCTCATACTTCGACAAGCTCAGCATGAGGCTAGGAAGAAGATTTCCAGTAAGCGCTATTCCGCCGCAGCCTCCTCGATAAGCGTCTCCCCGGGCTTCACCCGGGTGAACTGTACGGCTTGTTCTTCCGTCTCAATCATGTCGCCGTTCAACCGTACCACTGTATTGCGGGAATTCTCTAAGTCGCGCGTCTCCGGAAAGTCGCTCCGATAATGGGCGCCGCGCGAATCTTCGCGCGCTGTGGCGGCACAGGCAATGGCTCGGCTGATCAGGATTTGGCTCTCCAGGTTCATCCAGTCATGCCAGGTCAAATTGAAGGTGCGCGGTCCGTCCGCGAGGCCCGTTGCATCCAGCTGAGCCTTCAAATCGTCGAGCCCGGCCTTGCCGCGCGCCAGCGAATCCGCGTCGCGCACGATCCCCACTTCGTCCCACATCAGCGTGTAGAGGGATTCGCGGATTTCGTTGATATCGCCTTCGGGTTTGCCGAAGGGGGCCAAGGCGCGGTCGACGGCTTCGTCGATCACCGCCTGGTCCGGGTCCGCGAAGCGACCGTCGGCGCGGACCCAAGGGCCCATCTCGTCACCCGCGACGCCGCCAAAGACGGTCGAGTTGGCGACGCCGTTTCCACCCAGGCGGTTCGCGCCGTGGACACCGCCCGAATCCTCGCCGGCCACGAACAAGCCCGGAATGTCGGTGCTGCAATCGAGATCGAATTTCACGCCGCCCATCATGTAATGCGCTGTCGGCACCACTTCGACCAAGCCGCTGACCAAATCGAAGCCGACATCACGGCATCGGTCGACCATGCCTTTGAATTGCTTCGCCACCATCTTCGAATCGAGATGCTGCATGGTGATATAGAGGCCGCCGTTCGGACCGGTGCGGCTATCGTCCTGCATCAGGTCGTACATGGCGCGGCTGACGATGTCGCGGGTCGCCCGTTCCTCACGTTCGTCATACTCGCCCATGAAGCGTTTCTCGTGGACGTCCATCAAATAACCGCCCGCACCCCGCAGGCCTTCTTCGATGATGGTGCCGGTAATTCGCGTATCGTCGCCCGCGATCAATCCCGTCGGATGGAATTGCACCATCTCCATATCGACGAGTGGCAAGCCGGCCCGCAGCGCCATCGCCATGCCGTCGCAGCTCTTATCGCCGGACGGCGTGTGATATTTGTACATGGTCGGCCCGCCGCCTGTCCCCAGTAATACCGACTTCGCCTTCACGAAGTGGAAGTCGCCGCTCCGCATGTCGATCATCAACACGCCGGAGATGCGCGACTTGTCGGCGGACGGCACCAGCGCGATGGCGCGATGTTCTTCCAATCGGTTGATACCGCTCGCCCAGACCTGTTCCGCCAGGCGATTGATAATTTCGATCCCCGTCAGACTGCCCTTGTGGACCGTGCGGTCGAAGGTTTGTCCGGCGAAAGCTTTTTGGTGAACGCTACCGTCCGGATTACGGTCGAAATAGCAGCCGAGTTCATTCTCCAACTCGTGGATGCGCTCGATGGCGACATTCACCAGTTTCCAGGCGAGCTCCTGATTATTGAGCCACTTGCCGCCTTCGATCGTGTCCATGAAATGGCGTTCGATGGAATCGTTCGGCGACAGCACGACATTATAGCCGCCTTGCACCATGCGGGTGCAGCCGCATTTGCCGAGCAGTCCCTTGACCGCCACGGTGATGTCTTGCTCGGGTGCGGCCTTATGCGCATGCAAGGCCGCGAACAATCCGGCACCACCGCTACCGAGGATAAGGATATCCGTTTGTGAGCGTTCGATTTCAACCATGTCCCGGCTCCCGCTCAGATCGCTCTTAAAAGAAACAAAAGCCCGAAGGCGACGGCGACACCAGCCGCAAGGGCGATCAGGGTCTTTTGGCTATCGCGCCAGGGCAAGAATTCGACTGCCAGCAGCCGCAAGCCGCCCGCCATATGCGCCGCCAATAGGATGACGAGGCCTGTCTCCGCCAGCTTTACCGGTAAGGTTTCGGCCCAGCTCAAGAAGCTGTCCAATTTTCCCTCGCCCTCAATCGCGAGGCCGATGACATAGAGGTGGACGGGTAAAAAACAGGCGAGGCCAATCCCCGAGACCCGATGGACAATGAACGCCCAATAGGAGGGATGGTTCCGTGTCGTGATCGGCTGGCTCATATCACGGCCTCTACCGCTCGGTATCCAAGGAGCAGGACGGCCGTCGCGAAGGCAAGCGCCAGCCCGTCGCGCAGGTCGTCTTCCACCGGCGTCATCTCGCCGATAATTGTGCGCAGGCCGATGGCCCCATGGACGGCGGCGGCGGTCACGAACAATCCGTAAATACTTCCCCAAACCAAACTGCCGCGCGTGCGCTCGAGGATTTCGGCCGCCGTTAGACCGTCTTGAATGGCATATATCATGGTGACGAGATGGATAATCACCAGCGGTGCCAGTATCATGGCCGACAGGCGCTGCAGGACGAAAAGCCAGACTTCGCGCCGCCCCTTACCGCCCGATGTCGCCGGGTTGCTCATAGTTTGCCCCGCAAGGCGGCGCCGAAAGCGGCGCGTTTTAGACCGGCGATGGACGCGGTCGGATTGATACCCTTCGGGCAATGGTTGGCGCAATTACCGTGGGTATGACACGCGTGGCACCCGGCATCCACCGCGACCGCGGCGATATGACCGTCGCGATCGGAATCGCGAACGTCGTTGACCAGCGTCCAGGCGCGGTTGAGAGCCGCCGGGCCCAGATAATCCTTGTTCCAATTGACCACGTCGCAGGCCGCGTAACAGACACCGCACCCGATGCATTCAACCCCGGCGTCGGCTTCGCGGCGTTCCTTACTATTGGGTGAGACTTCCGCGAATTCCAGCGACTTCGGCTCTGAAGGGCGGAATTGCCCACCCGCCTTTGCCCATTTGTCGAAGAAATCGGTCATGTCCGTCGCCAGATCTTTAATAACGGGCAGATTGCGCAAGGGCCCGATGCGCACCCGGTTGCCAGCTTCCAGCACTTCCGAGACATGGGTGCGACACGTCCAGCGCGGCGAGCCGTTGACCGTCATCGCGCAAGATCCGCACATACCAACCCGGCAGGCAAAACGATAGGAGAGTGAGGAATCGAGCTTTCGCTGGACGTAGGTCACGACGTCCAGAATGGTTTGGCTGGTCTGGTGCGGGACGGTGTAACTGCGGAATTCGCCTTCCGCCTCGCCCCGCCAAATCTCGACCTTTAGGTCGCCAAGGCTGTCGCTATCTGATACGGCTGTCATGGTAATGTATTATGGTGTCGAAGCCGGAAATGGACAGGGAGATTATGGTTGCTCGTCTTTGATCATTAGGATCATGGAGAGAACAGCGTCTTTCAACGGCGGTAAATCGCCTTGTATCGTATTTCAGACAACGGCCTCATTTATCCTATCGTATCCATGTCGCAGGATATTACCGATATCGGCAATTGCGCGCCAAGGAATCGTATCGTGCGAGGACTTTAGGTTTTCCGGGATATGACGGCTCGCTTCCGAGATGATTTCGATATTTCGAACGGACGCATCGTAAACCAGTGGGGACGCTGTAAACGCCTCCAAATCGAAATTCTTGGTATAGGTTTCGATTGCTTCGATAGCGCCCAGGATATCTGCAAGACGTTGGCGTGGGGAAGAATGGCGCGCCATCAGAAGACTCGGATTTCGTCTTCCAAAATACTGTCTTGGAGAAACGGCTTGATATCGCTGCGAATGGTTAAATCCACATCGCAATCAAGAAGAGTATCAAGGTGTTGTTTTAATTTCGCCAAGTCCACGAGGGAGAACGCCTCATCGGGTGCGATATCTATCAATAGGTCGATACCGCTGTCGGAGGTAGCGTCGCCTCGAGCCGTGGAGCCGAACACCGATAGGTCGTTCACACCTCGATTCTTTAGATCGGCCGCGTGCAGGCGCAGGGTTTTAATAGTTTTCTCGCGTTCCATGCCTTGAGTATCCAACTACTGTGGCCCGCTAATCAAGTGGCGCGTGATAGTGGCAGTTGGAAGCTGAAGGCCCGTGTGCTTTTCTAGGACGATGAAAATTGACCAAACAATGAATGCTCCTACACGAGGCTTTCAACCCGCTGAATTCGAAGCGCGGTGTGCTAAGGCTCAGTCCTTAATGGCCGCAGCCGACATTTCCGCCATTCTGCTGACGACGGAGGCGGAGGTCCGCTATTTCTCGGGCTTCCTCACACCGTTCTGGCAGAGCCCGACGCGGCCGTGGTTCATGGTCGTCCCAGCGAGCGGCAAGCCGGTTGCGGTGATCCCCGAGATCGGCCGCGACTGTATGGCGGCGACCTGGATCGACGATATCCGCACTTGGTCCTCTCCGGATCCCGAAGACGATGGCGTGTCGCTGTTGATGGACGCCTTGCGGGAGGCGGTCGGTGAGGGGTCGGCCTTCGGCGTTGCCATGGGGCCGGAGACGCATTTGCGCATGCCGCTGTTGGATTTCGAGATGCTGACCCGCACGCTGGCATTGGATATCGCCGATGCGACGCCGATCCTGCGGCAATTGCGCATGGTGAAGTCGGAAGCGGAGATCGAGAAGATCGCGCATATTTGCGGAATCGTCTCCGGTGTCTTCGAGGGCATGTCGGATTGGCTCGCTGCCGGGATGACCGAGGTCGAAGTATTTCGCCGCTTTCGGATCGAGGCTTTGCAGGCGGGTGCGGACGAGGTGCCCTATCTGGTCGGTGGTGCCGGGCCGGGCGGATACGGCGACATCATCTCGCCGCCGACGGATCGGCCCTTGGTGGCTGGCGATGTGTTGATCCTGGATACGGGCTCGGTGAGCGATGGGTATTTCAGCGATTTCGACCGGAACTATGCCATCGGCCATGCGGACGACGCCAGCCGCCGCGCCTATGAGGTGGTCTATGCGGCGACGGAAGCGGGGCTCGCGGCGGCGCGGCCGGGGGCGACCTGCACCGATCTTTTCCATGCCATGAACACGGTAATGGAAGCGGGCGGTGCACTCGGTAATGATGTAGGGCGGCTCGGGCATGGGCTTGGCAGTCAGCTCACCGAATGGCCGTCCAATACGCCGTGGGACGGTACGGTTCTGCAGCCCGGCATGGTGATCACGCTGGAGCCGGGAATGACCTATGCGCCGGGCAAGGCGATGGTGCATGAAGAGAATTTGGTGATCCGGGAGGATGGACCGCAACTGTTGTCGCGACGAGCGGCGTCGGAGCTGCCGATCATATAAGTTGTCCCCACCCTAACCCTCCCCCTCCCGCGTGCGGGGGAGGGTTAGGGTGGGGGAATTTAACCTTCTCGCAGCGGAATTTTGAACTCCTCGACCTTGCCGGTCTCCGGATCAATCTGGCAGCGCACGGTGTGGTTGGAATTCATGCCGTAGGTGTGGAGCGAGACGGAGACCTCATCACTGACATTAGAGACGGTGTGGAATGTGCCGCTCGGCATGCCGATGGCATCGCCTTGGCGCACGTCCTTGACACCACGAAGCTGGATTTCGCCGTAGCCCGATTTGGAGCCGTCGTCGATACGCTTGTAGATCGTGTTCTTCTCCTCGCCATCGACCCCGGCGACGACCGCCCAGGTGCCGTGGTCGTGGACGGGGGTAACACGGCCCGGACGAAAGCAAGCGGCGAAGACCATCAAGATGTGGTCTTCCTCCTCATGCAGGGCATAGAGGCTGGAGCCACGCTCGTCGTTTACTTCGTAATGCTCGGGCTTGATCCAAGCATCCCGGTTATTGACCAATTTTTGCGCCAAGGGCCGGACTTTGCTCAGAATTTCGGATTCTGTTTTGGCCGCCGCCACGGTGGCGCGAAGATCGTCCACGTAATCTTGGACGCTGTAATTCTCACTCATTTCCATGCTCTCCCATTACCAATCTATTTAGGGACAGTTCCTTAATTCGGGAATTAAGGAACTGTCCCTAAATAGGAATTCCCAGCTTTCCCGTTTACTTACCTTTGAACTTATTCGGTTTCCGTTTTTCGGTGAAGGCTTTCGCGGCTTCGTGAAAATCTTCCGTCAGGTAGAGTTTCAAGGCGCTAAGTTGTGCGCCCGATTCGCGTCCGACCTGCTCCATTTTGAGGCGGCGGGTACGCACGGTAGCGCGCACCGACAGCGGCGGGTTAGCGTTAATCTGCTGCGCCAGCTCTTTCGCGACATCTAGGTATTTTCCCTTTGGTGCGATGCGGTCGATGAACCCGGCGGCGTGGCCTTCCTCGGCGCTGAAGAAGCGTCCGGTCAGTGCGATCTCGGTCGAGAAGGTGGAGGCGCCTCGGTATTGCATCAGGCTCCAGTATTTCGAGCCGCCGAGGCCACGCGATGTCTCGGTCAGCTGTATTTGCGTGCACTCCTCGGCGACGATCAAATCGCTCTCCAGAATGATCCCGAAGGCCAGGCCCAGGACATAGCCGTGCGGGGCCGTGATAACCGGCTTCCAGTTCACCGCCTTGATGAACAGGTCGCCGGAATTCGAGCCGCGCGCCTGTGGTCCGCCGAGCTTCAGGAATTCCTCGCGCGAGCGCAGCTGGCGCTGGTGCACGTCGGCACCGGAAGAGAAGGCCCGCCCGTTGCCGTGGATGATCGCGACATTGGCGTCGTCATCGGTGTCGAAGCGGTTCAAGGCTTCGCCGAGCGCAAAGACCAATTCGTCGCTGAACGCGTTGAGTTTGCGGGGGCGGTTCAGGCTGATGATCGCGATTTGATCCTCGACCTTGTAGTGGACGAGGTCGTCCAGGTTTTCTTCGCTCATGTTCTTTATGCTCCTAATTGGCTGGCGATTTCGCCGGCGGAATCACGTTCGGGACTGCGAAGGGTCACCCCGCCGTCGACGACGAGGACTTGGCCCGTGATGTAGCGGGCTTGATCCGATAGCAGGAACCGTGTGGCTTGGCCGATATCCCATCCGGTGCCTTCCACACCGAGGATCGACGCTTGGCTGCGCGCGGCGCGTGCGGCGTCGGACATGCCTCTGGTATAGACCATTGGTGTGTAGACCGGGCCCGGCGCTACGCAATTCACCCGGATCCCATCCGGCCCATGGTCGATCGCCATGGCCTGGGTCAAGGCGATGACCGCTCCCTTTGAGGTCGTGTAGGTGGTGAGGCCACGCGGCCGCAAGGCGGAGATCGACGAGATGTTCACAATGGAACCCCCGTCACCGGAGGAAACCATCGCCGGGATCGCGTATTTCGAGAGCAAGAACATTGTCTCAACATTCACTTGCATGACCTTCCGATAGGTCTCCAGCGGCTCATCGACGACCGAATTGCGGCTGCCGATACCGATGTTGTTGTCGAGACAATCGAGCCTGCCGTAGTTGTCCATAACGCTATCGATCAAGGCTATGCATTCGGTCTCTTGGGTGGCGTCGCACGCGAACGCCTTGGCGTCGTTGCCTTCTTCCTTGATCATGGCGACGGTCTGCTCGGCAGCCTCCAGTTCTCGATCCATGACCGCGACTTTCGCGCCGGCCCGGGCCAATAGGACCGCTGCGGCGCGGCCATTACCGATACCTTCGTTTTGTGAGCCGCCACCTGCGATTAGCGCTACTTTTCCTTCGAGACCTAAATCGTCCATTCGTTTTACTCCCATGCCTTTCCCGCGACGGCGGGAATTTAGTGTGCGTAGACCGACCGATTTGGATTCCCGCCTGCGCGGGAATGACGGGTAAAGGAAAGTGTCATCTCAAGACTTCTTCTTATTCACGAACGCCGTCATCAAGGTGTGTGGCTCGTCCGTGGCATAGCAGCCGGCAATTGCTTCGATGCCGACTTTTGCGGCATCGGTGATCGACATCCGCTCCCAATCGTTGATCAAACGCTTTTGCACGCGGACGGCGTTCGGCCCGCAGGCTAATAAAGACGCTATCCAGCTTTCGACAGCGTCGTCCAATCCTTCGGACGGCACCAATTTCTGCAAAAATCCGATGCGTTGCGCCTCTAGTGCATCGATATGATCGCCGGTCAGCACCAGCTCCACGGCCTTCCCCCAACCGATCAGGCGCGGCAGGAGGGCCGCTTCCATGCCGGAGGGAATGCCGAAACGGGTCTCCGGCATGCCGAATTTGGCGTGATCTACCGCGACACGCATATCGGCGGCGGCCGCGATTTCCATTCCAGATCCGAAACAATATCCGTTTATCCGCGCTATAACTGGGACAGGGAAGGTGCGGACCGCGTCGCAGGCGTAATGTGTCTTGGTCGATGCCGCATGACCGTCCGCCGGCTTATAATGCGCCATGTCGGCCAAATTGCTGCCGCCGACAAAGGATTGCTCACCGGCTCCGGTGATGACCAACGCCCGCAGGCTCTCGTCATGGCGCAATTCAGTCATTACGTTTATAAAACGTTGTTTGCCGCGAACCCCCAGCGCGTTCCGTTTCTGCGGATTGTTGAAGGTCACCCGGGCGATGCGGCCGTCCTGGCCCCGGTCGTCAAAATCGACCAGTACGAGGTCTTCAATATCGGTCTCCGACGTCATGTAGTAATCTCCTCCGCTTGGGTCTTTGGTAATTTGGCGTTCAAGGCACCGTCAGTAGGTGTTGTGGTCATAAATGCGGGGGTTTTTCTCAGTTTGTCAGTTATTGAATCGATATAGAAATGATTTAAATCAGCGAAGAAATTAGGCCGCAACCGTGTTGCGAAATCCCAAAAGACGGCCAAGCTGACGTCAGCCTGAGTCATTTTAGCACCGGTCAGCCAGTCACCCTCGCACGTGCCGTCCAACCAGTGAAATCCGTCGCGAATTTGCGTCTCGCATGCCTCGATCCACGGCTGATGCCATTTCTCCTTTGGGCGGAACTGACGCTCGTAGAGTACCGAGACCAGCTTATCCATTATACCAAGTTCGACCCCCAGAAGGGAGAGGACACGCCTGCGTAATGGCCCGTCTCGCGGTGTGAGTGCGTGGTCTGGGCCCGCCAGTTCGTCCAAATAGTCGATGATTGCGGCGCTATCGACCAGACATTCGCCTCCTTCCAGCTCAAGCACCGGCACCCGGGTGATCGGATTGAGCTTGGCGAGATCTAATTTTGCGTCACCGAACGGAATGACGCTCTCATGGTCGTAGTCGAGCCCGTAGACCCGCAGGGTCACGGCGACCCGGCGCACGTAGGGCGAGTTATATCGTCCAAAGAGGCGCATCTCGGGGTTTAGGTCGCTGCCTTGACGATGGGCATGACTTCCTTGGCGAATAATCGCAGGGACTCGAGCACCTGTTGGTGCGGCATGCCGACCCATTGAATGCCGAGGATGATGACATTCACGCCGAGGTGCTTGTTGTAATCGATAATCTGCTCGGCGACCATTTCGGGAGAGCCCAGCAGGAAGCGGCCATCGGCCAGTTCCTCGAAGGGCAGGTTCAGGTCGTTGTCACCTTCCGGCATGGATTTGTCCTGCCCCCATTCGTGGTAAGCCTTGTACTTGGCCTCGAGATAGGGACGTGCGAGCTCAACGGCCTTTTCCGTGGTTTCCGCGACGAAGCACTCGCGCATCAGCGGTAGAACGCTCGGGTCTGGTTTGCCTTCCGCTTCCAGGGCTTGGCGATAGACGCCGAGCTGGCGCTCGATCGTATCCATGCGCTGATGCGGGTTGATGAACCATGTATCCGCCATCCTTGCGCAGCGGCGGACGGCGGCGTCTACATTGGCGCCGATCCAAAGCGGCGGCATGGGTTTCTGGACGGGTTTGACGGATGACGAAGCCTCGTCGAGTTCGAAGTGGGAGCCCTTCATAGTGACGGTGTCTTCCGTCCAAAGCCGCTTGATCGCCTCTAAACATTCCTCGAAGCGTTTGCCTCGATCCTTTGCCTCCGTGCCGAAGGCCTTGAACTCAACGTCGCGGTAGCCGATGCCGGAGCCGAAGACCAACCGCCCGCCGGACATGATGTCGATCGAGGCGAGCTGTTCCGCGATATCGAGCGGCTTATGCAGCGGCAGCAACACGATCCCGGTGACGAGCTTTGCGTTTGGCGCCTCGACCATGATCCGTGAGAGAAACGGCACCAACTGCAACGCCTGCATTGGCGCCGTCGAATAATGCTGACCCTTCAGGATATAGGTATACCCCAGCTCATCCGCGACCCTTGCCTGCTCGCACGCCTCGGCGAAGGTTTCCTGCATATCCATCTCAGCGGGAAATTGCCCGCGCATGAAAAATCCGAATTCCATTGGCATTGCTCTCGCTCCTAAACTCGATACACGTTAGGGAGCAATTTGGAACGGCAAGGCTGGACAGCAATGCAATCGAATTGGATCGCTTCCGTTCTCCGGAATGGCTCTGTTTCTTGCCCATCTTCAGACGATAGGGTGTTAGCTTCCAACCGAGAGTGAGGAATGTTGATGCTCCAACTGCGCCCAAATTGCGAATATTGCGACAAGGACCTGCCGCCGTCCTCGACGGAGGCGATGATCTGCACGTATGAGTGTACGTTCTGTGATGATTGCGTGGCGACCCATTTCCATAACGTTTGCCCGAATTGCGGTGGTGGGTTCGAAAAGCGGTCCATTCGGCCGTCTGTGCCGCGACGCAAGGGAGTGGGGTTGCCGCATCAAGCGGCGTCCGAGAAGCGTGTTCATCTGAAGCATAAAAAGGATGGCGTTGCCGCGTTCGTCGCCGAAGTGAAGGGTCTTTCGCCGGAAGACCTATAAGCGGGACTTGCGACCCTAGTATCGGGACGCATCTTTAGTGCTCATGGATGACACGTATCTTTTACCGGGACGACTTATAGAAAGTGAAGATCCCGCCGTCGTCGCCTTTGCCGCGAAAGCGGTCGGCGGCGAGACCGATCCTACACAAAAAGCCTTGAAGCTGTTCTACGCCGTCCGGGACGACGTGCGTTATGACGCTTATCTACCGCTGGCCGATATTAAGAGCTATTCCGGTAAAGAAGCGCTCGCCATGGGCCGGGGCTGGTGCGTCTCGAAGGCGGCATTGTTGGCGGCGTGCACGCGCTCGCAGAGTATCCCGGCGCGGCCCGGCTACGCGGATGTGCGCAATCATATGGCGACGCCGAAGCTGACCGAAGCCATGGGAACTGATGTGTTCTTCTGGCACTCCTATTGCGAACTAAGGCTCGACGGCCGTTGGGTGAAATGTACGCCGTCCTTCAATAAATCGCTGTGCGACAAGTTTGGCCTCAAGACGCTCGATTTCGACGGCGAGACAGATTCCTTGTTCCACGAGTATGACAAGACCGGCAACAAGCACATGGAATATATCCGCAACCGGGGACCGTTCCCGGATGTGCCGTATGAAGAAATCCTCGCGACGTTCCGTGCCGAATACCTGAATATGCAAGATGGTATCCAGGGCGACTTCGAGACGGAGGCGGGGGAAGCGTAGCCGCCGACCGTTGTTAGGAAAACTACAAAATGCTAAAGTTTGCTGTTGAGAATAGGCGATAAGAACTTCAAACTCGATACATGGCGTTTTCGGGTTACATCGAATGTATCGAGATCGCCTCAAAAGAAGGCGGCGGAAAGGCTAAAGCCTTCAGACCTGCAAACAGGGAGGATTTAATGACTCGTTCCTTTGAAAAGAAGATGATCGTCGGCGCGGCCGCCGGTGCGCTGCTTGCGCTCGGTACGGTTGGGACCGCGAGTGCGGAAGTAGATACCGTTAAGATGGCGCAGCAGTTCGGCCTGCTTTATGTGCCGCTTCATGTTGTCATGGAAAACGGCCTCATTGAAAAACATTCCAAAGCGATGGGCATGAAGGCGCCGAACATCAAGATGTTTAAGATTAGCGGCGGTGCTAACATCAATAAGGCACTTCTCGCCGGCACGATCGATTTCGGCGCTCATGGCGTCGGCCCTATGCTGAAGCTTTGGGGTAAGTCGAAGGGTCGCTTCAAGGGCGCCATTACGATGGCCGATATGCCGTTGAAGTTGAATTCCAACGATCCGAACGTGAAGACAGTTGACGATTATCTGACGGTGAAAGATCACAAGATAGCCACACCTGCGGCCAAGGTCTCGATCCAGGCGGTGACGTTGCAAATGTTCACCGCAAACAAATGGAATGATCCGAACAAGCTCGACCACCTCGTCGTCTCTATGAAGCACCCGATTGCTTTGGCGGCGCTGCTGTCCGGTGGGCAGACGGTGAAGAGCCATTTCGCGACATTGCCGTATTCCTATCAGGAATTGAAAAGCGGCAAGGTCCACAACGTCATCACTTCCTATGACATCATGGGTGGCCAGCATTCCGTGTTGACAATGAGTGTTGCGGATAAATTCGCGCAGGATAATCCGAAAACCTATGCGGCCGTGACCTCTGCCTACACCGAGGCATTTGCCTGGATTAAAGCCAATCCCGAAGCGGCAGCCAAAATCTTCATTAAATATACAAAATCGAAGATGGACCCGGCCGATGTCATTGCCTTGCTAAAGGATAAGAGTGAGATCGAGTTCTCGGAAATTCCGAAGCACACGATGAAATATGGCAACTTCCTTGCCGGAATCGGCGATATCCCGCAGCCGAAAAGCTGGAAGGATTACTACATGCCGAACAATCACGGCTATAACGGAAGCTAAGCGAAAAATGGCTTCCGATATTGTGACGAGTGGAGG
>JBMYRC010000005.1:0-70602 GCA_049601975.1 Alphaproteobacteria bacterium
GTCATGCTTTCACTTCCTTCTCCCAAACTGCTGCGATATCGGCGAGCCGCCTGACTGGTTTTTGTAATAAGCGGGTGGCCGCACGACGCACCTTATTTTTCTGCGTATTTTGCGTGAGATATTCGACCGGCGACTTGCCATCGATTCTCGCCAGAAACAAGCCCGGCAACAGTGTGGCTACGCGCTCTTCCAATGCGTCGGCGGGCTCCCAATCGGCACCGCCCAGATAGGTCTGCCCATAGGCGAGAAAACAATCGAGATACGCCGCAACTCGATCGGGCCGCCATGCCGCTTTCAGTAGCAAGTGATTGAGACAAAATGCGGCATCGAAGGCAGGATCGCCATACCACGCGCATTCCGCGTCCAAGAACACCGGTCCTTCCGGACCCAAGAGGATATTCTTCGGGCTAACATCGCCGTGGACGAGCGTCTTTTTCGTTGCGGCTGTTCGCGCGGATAACGCAATCAATCTATCCGAAAATTCGGGATGCGCACGCGCGGTGGCTTCCAGATAAGGCTCCAGCCGGATTGCATGAAAGGTCTCGTCGGTCTCGAAACGCCGCGCGACATCATCATCACCCGCACTCCCCGCATGGATTTGTGACAAGATCCGCGCCACGGCCTCCGCCGCACCGACATCCGCCTCCCCCTCCAATAACGCCGCCTTCCAGAGGCGATAGTCCGTAGGATCCAGGTATTCCATGACGAAGAGGCCATCTTCCGCATCGTCGCCGATAATTTCGGGCACCGCTTGCGGCGCAAATTGCGCCGCGGTCTCGAACCAAGCCACCTCATAGGCGTTGCGACTGATCGGGACTCGCCAATCTGCCGCGACCTTTAACTTGGCGAGCGCCCGCTTCACACAAACAACCCTTTCCGGCAGCACAACGTGCCAGATATCTGACGAAATGCCGCCGGTCAGCGGTTTCATCTCCGGAATTGTATCCGCTGAAATCAAACCGAATCCGCGCAAAGATTTAGTAATCTCAGCTTTCGCTGCCTCGTCACACATATCCGCTCCTCCGCCAGAGAAAGTATTAGCCCCGGGCCATGCTGCAATCGTAATGGGCAATTAGTTATCGATATTTTGTCTATTTAATGTTAGGCATAGCGTCCCATGAGACTAGGTAATGGTTGCATGAGCGAAGTACCCGAGACTGCGGAAGTTGGCAGCGGTGAGGAATACGACCAGTCGGCGGACACCTATTCAACACCGGATGATTCTTGGACGGCGGGCCTGCCGAGCGGCGATGCCGAGTTCGCCTATGCCAAGGGTTGGGAGAACACGATCGATCTGCTGCTGCAATACCGTGACTTAGAAGCCATCGTCAGTCCAGACCAGGTGCAGATACAGGGAGGCGATGCCACGCTGGAAAAACTCCGCCTTCTGGTCTCGAATGGGCCGTCCGGAGACGCCGGACGGGTACAACAACTCACCGGGTGAGAGTGCCAGCGGTTATGACACCATGCTCTCCGATTGGTTCCGTAACTCCGCTCACGTGGTCCACGTGCCCGCCGATATGGCGTTATCTCTAGACGACCGGTTCCGCGAACAGGCGGCCGAGACTAGTTCGGAATATTGGCAACAGGCCGAACAAGAACGCCAAGAAAGCGAAGCCGTGTTGCGCCAAGAGTGAGGCCTAGCGGTGCCAGCCAAGCCCAGCGTGAAATTCCGCACCTGCGCTCCGACGGCAAATTCGTGTCCGCCTTAGGCGGTCGCACACACCCCAGCCACGACATCGCCCAAAAAGAAACGGGCCGTGGCATTTCTGCCGCAGCCCGTCCCCTAACCTATGTTCGGTTTGGGTGGGATTACATTCCCATTCCCATGCCGCCCATGTCACCACCCGGCATTGCCGGCATGGAGGGCTTGTCGTCAGGCAGTTCGGCCACCATCGCTTCCGTGGTGATAAGGAGACCCGCGACGGAGGCCGCGTCCTGCAGTGCCGTACGCACGACCTTGGCCGGATCGATGATACCGGATTTAATCATGTCGACGAACTTGCCGGACTGAGCATCGTAACCGAGGTTCTTATCGTTCGACTCCATCAGTTTGCCAGCAATAATCGAACCGTCGGCACCCGCGTTCGCCGCGATCTGCTTGCACGGAACGATAATCGCGCGACGCACGATCTCGACACCGGTCTTTTGGTCGGGATTCTCGGGCTGTACCTTGTCGAGGGCTTTAACAGCCTTCAACAGAGCCGTAGCGCCGCCAGGGACGATGCCTTCTTCGACCGCTGCGCGGGTCGAGTTCATGGCGTCCTCGACGCGATCTTTACGCTCTTTCACTTCAACCTCGGTCGCGCCACCAACGCGGATCACCGCAACACCGCCGGCGAGTTTCGCCAGACGCTCTTGCAGTTTTTCGCGATCGTAGTCGGAGCTCGTCTCCTCGATCTGAGCGCGGATCTGGCTGACCCGGCCGTCGATGTCTTTCTTCTTGCCGGCACCATCGATGACAGTCGTGTTGTCCTTATCGATAGAAACGCGCTTGGCGCGGCCGAGCATGTCGATGGTGACGTTCTCGAGCTTGATGCCGAGATCTTCGGAAACTACTTGGCCACCGGTCAGAACAGCGATGTCCTGAAGCATGGCCTTCCGGCGATCGCCGAAGCCAGGCGCCTTGACGGCCGCAACCTTCAGGCCACCACGCAGACGGTTGACGACCAGCGTGGCCAATGCCTCGCCTTCGACATCCTCAGCGAGGACGAGAAGCGGACGACCGCTTTGGACGACAGCTTCCAACAACGGCAGCATCGGCTGCAGGCCCGAAAGCTTCGACTCGTGGATCAGGATGTACGGATCCTCAAGCTCAGCAATCATCTTCTCGGGGTTGGTGATGAAGTACGGCGAGAGATACCCGCGATCAAACTGCATGCCCTCGACAACGTCGAGTTCGGTGTCGAGGCTCTTTGCCTCTTCAACCGTTATCACACCTTCGTTTCCGACCTTTTCCATAGCACGGGCGAGGAAGTCACCGATCTCTTTGTCGCCATTGGCGGAAATCGTACCGACCTGCGCTATTTCCTCGTTCGAGGAAACTTTCTTCGCGCGCTTTTGGATGTCGGCGACAACCGCGGCAACTGCGAGGTCAACGCCCCGGCGGAGGTCCATCGGGTTCATACCGGCCGCAACTGCCTTCACGCCTTCGCGAACGATGGCTTGGGCGAGAACGGTCGCTGTCGTTGTGCCGTCACCGGCGACGTCGTTAGTTTTGGAGGCGACTTCGCGGATCATTTGCGCGCCCATATTCTCGAACTTGTCAGCAAGCTCTATTTCCTTCGCGACCGTGACACCATCCTTGGTGATCCGAGGTGCGCCGAACGACTTGTCGAGAACAACGTTACGACCTTTCGGGCCGAGCGTGACTTTAACCGCATCTGCAAGGACATTGACGCCCTTCAGCATGCGGTCGCGCGCGTCAGTATCAAATTTGACGTCTTTCGCTGCCATTTTCTGTATTCCTTTTCCTGAAACCGCCTAAGCGGCTTTCTTCTTCGAGGCGCTCTTCGTCAGAACGCCCATGATGTCGCTTTCGTTCATGATCAAAAGATCCTGACCGTCGATCGTCACTTCCGTGCCCGACCATTTCCCGAAGATCACCAGATCACCGGCTTTTACATCCAACGGCGAAAGCTCACCGCTATCATTGCGCTTGCCGGGGCCAGCGGAGACGATTTCGCCCTGCATCGGCTTTTCCCGTGCCGTGTCGGGGATGATGATCCCGCCAGCGGTTTTTTCTTCTTCGTCAATGCGTTTGACCACTACGCGGTCATGCAAAGGCCTGAAGTTCATGCCCATCTTTCGTAGACTCCCTAAGAGTTTCCCAGGTTAAATAACCGAAGCCGAACTAAAAGCGCCCAGCTTTCCAATTATTAGCACTCCCTCAACATGAGTGCTGGAAGGGCAGATAAGCCATGCGCCGCGACTCTTCAAGGGTTTTGATCAATTTTATTTGATAATTTTAATAATGCTTTGTCGTTTAAATGAACGACCGCACCGCAGCGTAGACTTGTCCTCTCATCAGGAGACTGGCAGCATCACTGCCAAACCGGCATCCAGCAGATGGTATGTATGAGTGAATTGAGCATTTATCAAGTTAAACGTGAGAAGCTTCGCCGGATGTACCTGGAGACCGACGACGTACACTCAACTTCGGAGAACGTAGCTGGTACAGGCGGGGTTGATCACCTCGCGATGATCTCCTCGGATATAGAGCGCACCATTGAGTTTTATGCGAATGTGCTGGGCATGCGGGTCGCGAACATCATCCAGAACCGGGACGAGCCGAGCTCAACCCATATTTTCCTCGACATGGGCGGCGGCAATATGATGGCATTCTTTGATTTCCCAAAACACGGCGACACTCCGGTCGTACGTGGAATCGGCGCGATGCATCATCTGGCGCTCAAGGCGACGCCAGAGCAATACAAGGGGGTGATAACCAACCTCAAGGCGCGTGATCACAAGCATGACATTCACGGCGACGAAATGCGTGGCTCTGTCTACTTCCGCGACCCGGACAATATTCTGCTGGAAGTGCGCTCCGACGAAACGGAACGGCGGACGGAGTAAAATTCACAGCGCATTCCTGCAGGTTTGGCGGCGACGTAGCCGGTGCGGCGGGGATTTGTTACATATTGGCCGCCCCCGGCATTCCCGCGTTTGCGGTTTCCCCGGCATCGAGACATCGGCCGGTCCGGGCAAAGGCACAGATCAGCGCCGGGTCGTTGCCCATGTCCGAAACCTCCAAAGCTTCCTTTAGGTCGTCGCCTCCCACATACGCGACGGCGCGCCGGGCCAGTTCGAGATTGGCGTCATAGACGCTTCCCCATTCGCGCCCCAAGGTAGCTATTGATGCTTAACATGATGGTGTGCTGATTCGACCAATAATCATCCTGTTGAAAATTTCCGCTTAACCTTTGTGTACTTTACGTATGATCTTATTTGTTCGACACTACATAGTATTCGTGCTCCGACGTCACTACCGCCCTCCACCTTGCCAGATTGCTCAAATTATTGTGCATCGCTCAAGTTTGGACTCCTTCATAATTTCCACAATGCGTCTAATATATTACAGCCATTTTATCTATTTCTATTTTGTGCAAATCGAAAATGCGGGTTGTCACGCTTCCATGCGTTGCCCCAGCGGCAGCAGCGATTAAATTGTTATCCACCCCCATTTTGGGCGGGAGGAGCTTATATGGAATTCGCCGACAAAACATTCGACCCAGACGCAAAAGGCCCGCTTGAAGGTGTGCGCGTTCTGGACATGACACGCCTCGTCGCGGGCAACATGCTCTCGCTACAGCTCGCGGATTTCGGCGCGGAAGTCATAAAGCTGGAAATGCTGCCGAAGGGCGATCCACTACGCGCCTGGAATGTCCAAGGCGTGCAAACGAACTGGAAAGTTTATGGCCGTAACAAGAAGAGTATCTCGCTGAACTTTCGTGAACCGGAAGGATTGGATTTACTCTTACGGCTGGTAGAGACAGCGGACGTTTTCATCGAAAACATGAAGCCGGGACGCATCGAGGAAATGGGGATTGGTCCCGAAACCCTGCTTGAGCGCAACCCCGATCTAGTGATCGCGCGGGTGACCGGATTCGGTCAAACCGGCCCCTATAGCAGCCAGGGCGGATTTGGAACCGTCGTGGAAGCGATGTCCGGGTTCGCCGCCATGAACGGTTTCCCGGATCGGGTCCCAGTTCTGCCCCCGTTGGCGTTGGCCGATATGATATCCGGCCTCTATGGGGCAATGGCGGTTCTGATCGCCTTGCGGGAGAAGGAAGTGAACGGCGGCAAGGGGCAAGTCATCGATCTCTCCTTACTAGAGCCGATCTTCTCTATACTGGGACCGCAGGCGGCATCCTACAAAGTCAGCGGGGAGAAACCCGAACGCGCCGGAAGCGGCTCCAACACTACGTCGCCCCGCAACGCGTACGCAACGAACGACGGTGGCTATGTTGCACTCTCCGGCTCGATCCAAACCATGGCCGAACGATTGTTTCGGGTGATCGGGCGGGACGACATGAATTCGGATCCGAAATTTAAAACCAACGCGGACCGGGTCGCCAATCGCGCGGAAGTAGACGATATCGTTGGCGATTGGATTGGATCACGCACGCTGGACGAAGTTCTAGAAGTCTTTCGCCGCGAAGGCATCACCGGCGGACCAATCTATGATATTTCGCAGATCGTCGAGGATCCTCATTTCAAGGAACGAGAAATTATCGTCAATTTGCCGGACGCGGAAATGGGCACGGTCCCAATGCACAACGTCTTTCCAAAACTTTCCGGCACACCCGGTACGTTCCGACGCGCGGCACCCGACCTTGGCCAAGACAATGACGACATCCTCGGCGCGGCCGGAATCGACGAAGATACCCTCGCCGATCTCAAATCCCGTGGCATCATTTAGGAGTCCTCACCATGCCCATCCGCGATACAGCGCAACGCACCGACCTGCCCGTTTGGCGTTCCCTGCTCTACGTTCCGACCAACGTCCCCAAATATGTGGATAAGGCGCACACCCGCGGCGCGGACGCCATTCAACTTGACCTCGAAGACAGCGTGCCGAATTCGCAAAAGGCCGAAGCCCGAAAGCTCGTCCAGGAAGCGGCAGAAGTCGTCTCACAGGACGGCGCTGATGTGGTTGTGCGCATCAATCAACCGATACGCCATGCGATACCCGACATCGAGGCCTGTATCTCGCCCCGCATCGCTGCTCTGGCTCTGCCGAAATGCAACAGCGCCGGACATATTCAACTCCTTGCGGAGATGGTTGAGGAGCTCGAGGAAGAGCGCGGGATGGTATCCGGCCACACCAAGTTTATGGCGATGGTGGAAACAGCCGAGGCCTTCTTCGAGCTGAAGGATATCGCGAGAGCGCATCCGCGCGTCGTCGTACTTATGCTCGGCGGCGAGGATTTTGCACTTTCGCTGCACATGGAGCCGACCCCGGAGACGATGCTCTATCCCAAACAGCATGCGGTCATCGCGGCGCGCGCGGCAGGCATTCTCCCTTATGGTATTATTGGAACCGTCGCCGATTACTCCGACCACAACGCTTATCGCGACATGGTGCGGAAATCGGCCAGGTTCGGCTTCGAAGGCGCTTCCTGCATTCACCCAGCCATCGTTCCGATGCTGAACGAAGGTTTCACGCCTACGAAGGAAGACGAATATCTTGCCCGGCGAATTGTCGATGCCTGGGACGAGAATGAAGCAGCCGGCCGGGGCTCCTTTGAGCTCGAGGGCAAAATGATCGATGTTCCGGTGGTATTGCGCGCCCAGCGCGTCATCGCGAAATGCGATGCCATCCGCGCGAAGAACTCTAAGGGGTAGATAACAAACACCGCTTTCCCCGATCGAAGCACGGCGTAGAACCGGGACCCAGTTTTCGTGAGGCATCTTACCTGACTAGGTCCCGGATAACGCTAAAGCGTTTCTGGGAAACCCATATCTTTTGAAATCAAAGAAAACAATCCTAACTCACAACTTCGACGGTTTTCGCCTTGATCAAGTCAAAGTCGATCTCGGCCCCAATGCCAGGCCCGTTCGGAGCGTGAACCAATCCATTCGCATCGACCTCAATGTCCTGTACCAATCCGTATTTTTGCGATGCGTCAGGTAACAACACCTCAAAATATTCACAATTCCGGATCGCCATGATCATATGCAGATTGGCAACATTGTTGTGTGAATTGCCGCCGTGATGAACTTCGTAATTCATCCGGAACCCTTCCGCCATATGCGCCGTCTTCAAGCAGGATGTAAGCCCACCCTTCACCGCGACATCACCCCGCAGGAAGTCCGTCGCTTGATGGACGATCCAAGGCGCGTATGAGGCTGGGTGGCCGCCGGGGGCGTATTCCGTCGCCATGATCGGAATATCCAGTTTCTCTTTCAGCTTCACATAATTCAGGATGTCGTCATCCGCGAGCGGATCCTCGTACCAATAAAAGTTCAACTCCTCAGCCGCCTTGCCGACACGCAATGCTTCTTCGTAGCGATAGGACCACGTGGAATCGAGCATGACACGGTAATCGTCCCCGACACCCTCTCGAACAGCCTTGCAGACCTCGATGTCTTCTTCCCACCGGGTCGGCGGATGGATCTTATATGCCGTCCATCCCTTTCCTTTAATCTCCTGCGCCTCTTCTACATACGCACCTATATCTTGGTGGACGGGTGAGCTGGCGTAGCCGGGGACACTTGAGCGGAAAGAGCCCATTAATTGGTGAACCGGCAAATTGGCGACTTTACCCGCGATATCCCAGAGCGCGATATCGACTGCGCCAATGGCGCGCAGCGTCGTCGATCTATTGAACTGCCAAAGGCCGTGCCAAAGACGTTCGCGGTCGAGTGGGTTTTGCCCCATCACGACCGGCTTTAGATGCTGAATCAGGGACGAGGCGTCATGAATGGCGGAGCGCGAAGCCGATCCCAGAAAGGCATGACCTTCGACGCCGTCATCCGTCTTCACCGTTAGCAAACCCAAGTGCGAGCGGCCTTTGAATTCCGCCGTATGGCCGCCGTATTTAGTCGCGGGAATATCGTCCCAGGCAAACAAAGTCAGAGTCACATCATCGATCTTCATCGCTTCCATCCCTTCCACACCAAATGCATATCGTCGTGTCGATCCTCCTATTGACCTAGGCAGCATCCCCTAGAGGACGAGAGGATAAACGCGTTGACACACCTTCGAGCCGGCTATAGTGAAGATGTAACGTGGTGATTTGGCCCGACCGGCTTGCGGCCACGTAAAAAAATTGGCTAAAAGGTCGGAGTGTTCGCAAAGAACCCCTGGCCCCCTTTGGTCGGGGGATTTTTATTTGCAGCACGCCGGCCCGTCCAACCTGTAGGAGGTTACAATGGACGGTTCACGCGATTTATATTCGAGCGACTGGCAACCCCAGACGACATTAGTACGCGGCGGTCTTCACCGCTCCCCCCATAAAGAAACCAGCGAAGCGCTCTACCTGACGTCGGGCTTCGTCTATGACACGGCGGAGGAAGCCGAGGCCGCGTTTAAGGGCGACCACAAGCGTTACATATACGGACGCTATGGCAATCCAACCGTTACTGCTTTTGAAGAACGACTGCGTCTCCTGGAAGGTGCCAAAGCCTGCAAAGGCACAGCGAGCGGCATGGCAGCCGTCCATGCGGCTCTTATTTGTCAGCTCCAAGCGGGCGATAAAGTCGTCGCTTCCCGAGCCCTCTTCGGCTCCTGCCATTATATTATCAACGAGCTGTTACCGCGCTTTGGTGTCGAGACACATCTTGTCGACGGTACAGATTACGACCAGTGGGAAGCGGCAATCGGCTCCAATGTCACGGTCACTTTTCTGGAAAGCCCTTCAAACCCCACTCTCGAAATTATCGATATCGCACGCGTTGCAGAACTCACACACGCAGCGGGGGGCAAACTCGTCGTCGACAACGCCCTAGCGTCACCGGTGGTTCAAAAACCACTCTCACTTGGCGCCGACGTGGTTATCTACTCCGCGACAAAGCATATCGATGGGCAAGGCCGCAGTCTCGGTGGCGCGATTTTGGGGCCGACGGAAATCGTCGAAGAAAAATTATCGAATATCATGCGACACACGGGACCGTCACTTAGCCCCTTCAACGCTTGGATTTTACTGAAGGGTTTGGAGACACTTGATCTCCGCGTGGAACGACATTCCCGGAACGCACATCAAGTGGCAGCGTTCCTGAACAATCATTCGAGTATCTCAAAGGCCCTCTACCCGGGCCTTGCCACCCATCCCGACTACGCCCTCGCGCAGAAACAGATGCGCGACGGCGGCACGGTCGTGACGTTTGAGTTGGACGGTGGCAAGGAAAAAGCATTCCAATTCCTGAACGCCCTTCAAATTGCCGATATCTCAAACAATCTCGGGGATTCGAAAAGTCTCGTCACACATCCTGCCACGACAACCCATCAGCGGCTCGAAGAAGAGGAACGCGACCGGCTCGGTATTAGTGGCGGGATGGTACGTCTTTCCGTTGGCCTCGAAGACCCAATCGACCTAATTAGTGATATCGAACAGGCACTCGACGCCTAAGGATT
Organism: Alphaproteobacteria bacterium; assembly: GCA_049601975.1. GTDB lineage: Bacteria > Pseudomonadota > Alphaproteobacteria > UBA8366 > UBA8366 > UBA6544. The sequence goes on from JBMYRC010000005.1 coordinate 10,082, forward strand.
AATCGACGCGCCGGAGAATATCATGTTGAAACTATTTTACTCACCAGGCGCCGTTGCCTTGGCCTCTCATATCGCACTTGAGGAATCCGGTCTCGACTACGAGACGGTTCGCATCAATTTCGGAGACAACGAACAGAAAGCATCAGAATATTTAAAAATAAATCCGAAAGGTCGTGTCCCCTCATTGGTGACAGACAGAGGAATTCTCACGGAAACGCCCGCAATCCTCGTCTACATCAGCCAACTGTGCCCAGAAAAGAATCTCGCACCTTTAGATGATCCATACGCTTTTGCGGAAGCCCAATCTTTCAACAACTATCTTTGTTCCACTGTACACGTCGCCCACGCACATGGCGGGCGCGGCCACCGTTGGGCGGACCAAGAGACATCCTTCGCGGACATGAAGCAAAAAGTCACCCGAACCATGACCGAGTGCTTCGAGTTGATCGAAGGTGAGTTGGTGAAGGGGCCGTGGGTCCTAGGCGACACATTCAGCGTCTGCGACATGTATCTTTACACCGTCGCCCGTTGGCTCACCGGCGACCAAGTCGATATTCGTCAGTTCGACAAGGTCGCGGCGATTTCCGATGGAATCGAGGGGCGATCGGCGGCAGCACGGGCAATTGAAACACACTTCGTGTAATCGAAAGCCCGTTTGACGCCTACTTCAATCCCGACATCGATTGCCCAATCGAGCGTGGATCGCGGGTCTTAAAGTTGCCCGTATCGACCGACACCAGAAAGGCTTGAATTAAGCCGTTGAACAAGTCGGGGTCTTCCAAATTAATGGCGTGACCAGCGTTCGGCATGACCGCCAACCAGGACGTCGGAATTGTCCGTTTCATCATCAGGTTCGGATCGAGGCACGGCTCGTCCTCGTCACCAGTCATGATGTATGTCGGCACCGTCATCGCCCTCATCCCGTCTTGTAGGTCATAGAGCGATGGGCGTTCGCCTTGTACGCCAAGAAAGGTGTTGGCGCAGCCAAGGGGCGAATGCTCGTTAAAGCGCTTCACGAACGCAGCAAATCCGCGGGGATCTTTATTCTCAAATTGCACGCGGGTCGGCCCGTATGCATAAAACTGGCTAACGCCTTCCATCCCCAAATCGAGAAATCTTTGCGCAATTTCAGCGGTCTCTTTACGCCATTGGTCACGGTCACCACCCGCGCCATATCCGCAACCGGCTACCACGAGCGAGTGCGCCATCTCGGGGAAATTCAAACCGAAATGCAAGGAGGCAAAACCACCCATCGACAGCCCGACGATATGCGCCTTCTCAATGCCGAGATGCTTGAGCACGTCGCGGGCATCCTCGGCTGCTCGCAACTGACTGTATGAGCTCGAATTCTCCGGCACGTCGGAGGGCGGGTATCCTCGCGCGTTATAGGCGATACAACGATAGTTCCGGGAGAAGTAGCTGAATTGCAGCTCCCATGTGCGCAGATCATCCGCGAATTCATGAATGAAAAGGATCGGCGTCCCCTCGCCCGCCTCTTCATAGTAAAGCTTCACGTTATCGTCCGTTACCGCATAAGGCATGACGCCCTCCCTCTCTCTTATTGTGATGCCGCCGTCTTTCGGCTCTCCATTTCAACCCCGACGCTATCGCAGTCGGGATATACATCCGGCTTCCGGGTCGATACCCGGGCACCCACGACGCGCTCCGGCCGCAGACAAATCTCCAGTATCTCCGCGCACAGAGTTTCTTGAAGATTGAAATGGCGACCGTCGACAATTTCGCGAATCCGCTCACGCAGAAAATCATAATCCAGCACCGTCTCAATCCGATCCTCGGCGGTATCTGGCGCCAAATCTCCCAACAAGTCCAACGAGACATCGATGATGATCCGTTGGGGATTTTGGCGCTCAAACTCATGAATACCGATGGAGGCAATCACTTCATAGTCGCGGAGAAATATTTTTCGCTGCACGTTTCGCTCCCAGGCCCTACTCGTTGAGGAAGGCGACGTCCCTTGGTAGCCGCAACAAAGTTTGGCCCCCATCGACGACAATTATCTGTCCGTTGTACATACGCGAGCCCAGAATGAAACGCACGGCCTTCGCAATCTCTCCGATGTCGCTGGAGCGTTCCAAAAGATTTTTCGTGCTCTGTTGTTCAAAATCTTCTGCCGTTTGATCTCCACTGATGGTCGTTAAACCAGGTGCAATTCCGCAAACCCTAATACGCGGCCCAAGGCTCATAGCCGCCATTTCGGTCAATCCCTTTAGGCCAAATTTACCGATCGAATAAGAAAAGTAATCCGGATTAGGGCTGAAAACTTTGTTGTCGAGCATATTGATAATGCAGCCTTCGCGATCCTCTGGAAGGGCCTCGGCGAAGGCTTTAGTCAGCAGGGTCGGCGCACGCAAATTCACGTCCAATTGACGTTGCCAAAGGGCTGGCTCCACGCTAGTTAGCCAATCCGGCTCGAAAAGGGACGCATTGTTGATCAGACAATCGAGCGGCCCAACCAATTTGTTACATTCCGGAATGAGATTGAGCGTCGCATCCAAATCGGAAAGATCGCATCCAATCGTCTCCATGGAACTGCCCGATGCGGTCAATGAGCCGGCAAGGGCCTCGGCCTCGGATGCGGAAGCATTATAATGTATCAACACCCGCCACCCATCTTCCGCCAATGCTCGGACAATCTCGGCACCGATCCGTTTGGCGCCTCCGGTCACGAGTGCCGTCTTCATTCAAAACTCCTCATTTCACGGACTTCCAGGGATATAGGTTATTTGGCGCAGCCGACGCAGGTGGGAATCGCGGGATCGAGTTCGAGGCGCTTTTCCTCAATTTCGTCACCGCAGGTCATGCAATAGCCGAACTCGTCCTCTTTCATCCGCGCGAGGGCGGCGTCGATCCGATGAGTCTCGTCAATACGACGGCGCTCCGTATCTACCGACATCGCTTGGTTCTGGATTTCGTCCATCCGCGAGAGACGGCCAACGGTCGTTTGATCCAAGACAACTGGGCGGGTGTCGTCGTGATGTGCCGTAACCAACCGCTCCAACTCTACTTTACGGTCGATCAATTGCTGCTTCAGCGCTTTCTCGTCTATGTCTTTGCGGTAGCTCATCGGTCCAATAAAAAGCGCCTTGCAGCGCACTCATTGTTGCATCTGTAACATTTTGCGCTCATATGGGTGTCGACGACAATGGAGAATCTGACATGGCCTATGCACTGCCCGCCGCGAGCGACGGTGCGACCGGGCATCCCGCGACGCGTCGGCGGACCTTCGCCATCATCTCGCACCCGGATGCCGGTAAGACGACGCTCACCGAAAAACTGCTGCTATTCGGCGGCGCCATTCAGCTTGCCGGTGCAGTGAAAGCACGTGGAGACCGGCGACGCGCCCATTCCGATTGGATGAAAGTGGAGCGCGAACGGGGCATTTCGGTCACTGTTTCGGTCATGACCTTCGACTATGATGGCCTAACATTCAATTTGTTGGACACACCCGGACACGAAGACTTCAGCGAAGATACCTACCGCACCATAACGGCGGTCGACTCCGCCGTTATGGTGTTGGACGCGGCACGCGGTATCGAAAATCAGACACGGAAACTATTCGAGGTCTGCCGGTTACGCGATATGCCCATCGCCACTTTTATTAATAAAATGGACCGCGAAGCTCAGGACCCGTTCGACCTTTTGGATGAAATCGAGCAAAGCCTGGCCTTGGACGTCACACCTGCCTCATGGCCGATCGGCATGGGACGGAATTTTCTTGGCTGTTACGATCTCCTCCGTGACCGCCTGCTGCTGACCCAACGCAGCAAAGGCAACACGATCGACAAAGGCATCCCCTGCGAGGGGCTCGACGATCCGAAGCTCGACGAATTACTTCCCGCCGACGCTATCGCCAAATTGCGCGAAGATGTTGAGATGGTGCGAGGCCTCTGTCCCGAATTTGATCTGGACGCCTACCGAGAAGGTACATTGACCCCGGTTTATTTTGGCAGTGCGATCAACAATTTCGGGGTGCGGGAGTTGCTCGACGGTATCGGTGCCTATGCGCCACCGCCACGCCCACAACCGACAGCCAGGCGTGAAATCATGCCAGAGGAAGACAAAGTCAGCGGTTTTGTTTTCAAAGTTCAAGCCAATATGGACGCGAAACACCGGGACCGAATTGCATTCGTGCGCTTGTGTTCAGGAAAGTTTAGACGCGGCATGAAGCTAAAACACATCCGCAGCGGCAAAACGATGACCGCGCACAATCCGCTGCTATTCCTAGCGCAAGACCGTGAATTGGCGGAAGAAGCATGGCCCGGTGACATCATTGGCATTCCCAATCACGGCAATCTTCGGATTGGCGATGCATTGACCGAGGGCGAAGATTTAGCGTTTACCGGCATCCCGAGCTTCGCACCCGAACTGATGCGGAAAGTGCGACCGGAAGACCCGATGAAGGCAAAGCATCTAGGTCGTGCGTTATTGCAGATCGCAGAGGAAGGTGCTGCACGCGTCTTCAAACCGGTGATGGACCCGGACTGGATTGTCGGCGTCGTCGGCGCATTGCAATTCGAGGTGCTCGCCGACCGTATTCGCACGGAATACGACATACCGGTTCGCTTTGAGACAAGCTCCCTACATACCGCCCGTTGGCTGGATTGCAACGATGAGCGCGACATTAAAAAACTTCGCGATTCCGGTCCATCGGCAATGGCGGAGGATCACGACGGCGCGCCCATTTTCCTGGCCCGAAACGCGTGGCACTTGGAAACAGCTGAAAAAGAATGGCCGTCGATTAAGTTCCTGAAGACCAAGGAACAAACGACCTAACAATACATCACCTGGGGAAGACACCATGGCCGACGAAAATGAAAAGGGCCTGGCCCGCGGATTGACCAATTACGGCGATAAAGATTTCTCACTCTATCTTCGCCGTTCCTTCGCCAAGGCCATGGGCTTCACCAATGAGAGCCTAGAGAAACCGATCGTCGGCATCGCCGACACCACCAGCAGCTACAACAACTGCCACCGCAACGTGCCGGAACAGATTGAAGCGGTGAAACGCGGTGTGTTAGCGGCCGGTGGTCTGCCGATGGTGTTTCCGACCGTCTCTCTTGCGGAAGCCTTCCTGCATCCAACCAGCATGATGTACCGGAACCTCATGTCCATGGACACGGAGGAGATGATCTCTGCCCAGCCAATGGACGCGGTTGTTGTTGTCGGCGGGTGCGACAAAACGGTCCCGGCGCAGCTCATGGGCGCGCTTTCGGCCAACCGGCCCGCAATTCAATTGATCACGGGCCCGATGATGACCGCCCGTCACGAAGGCGAGCAACTCGGTGCGTGTACCGATTGCCGACGGTTTTGGGCGATGTATCGCGCCGGCGAGTTGAACGACGAGGAGATTGTCTCTGTAGAATCGCGTCTCTCCACAACCGCCGGCACTTGCCCGGTCATGGGCACTGCAAGCACGATGGCCTGTATTGCCGAGACACTCGGCATGGCACTACCCGGCACCGCCGCGATCCCGGCGGTCCACGCCGACCGGCTGCGCGCTGCCGAGGAGACCGGAAAGCGCGCGGTCGAAATTGCAGTGGCCGGCCTCACACCTGATAAGATCGTCACCGAAAAATCCGTCGAAAATGCGCTTCGTGTGTTGCTCGCCATCGGTGGTTCCACCAATGGCATCATTCACCTGACCGCCATCGCGGGTCGGGCCAGGATTGATATATCGCTCGACCGTTTGAATGAAATTAGCGACGAGACCCCAGTGCTCGTAAACCTAAAGCCATCCGGCGACTACTACATGGAAGACTTTTTCTCGGGCGGCGGTCTCGGTGCCGTGCTGCGTAAAATCAAACACTTGATGCATCTGGATACGCTCTCAGTTACCGGCGAGACATTGGGCGACAGGCTGGAAGAAGATCCGGGCTATATCGACCACGACATCGTGCGCCCCTTCGACACGCCCCATTATCCCCTTGGCGGATTGGTAGCGCTCTTCGGCAGCTTAGCGCCCAATGGCGCCATATTGAAACGGGCCGCTGCCGACGATACATTGTTCGAGACGGAAGGCCGCGCAGTGGTCTTCTCCTCGCCCGCCGATATGGCGGACCGAATCGACGATCCAGACCTCGAAGTGAATCCGGAAGATTTTATTGTCTTGCAGAATGCCGGCCCTAAAAGCGGATATGGCATGCCGGAATGCGGCTATCTGCCGATTCCCGGCAAACTCGCCCGTTCCGGTGTCAAAGACATGGTACGCATTTCAGACGCACGGATGAGCGGTACAGCCTACGGCACGATTATCCTGCATGTCTCTCCGGAAGCCGCCGATGGCGGGCCGCTTGGCTTGGTCCAAAACGGCGACCTTATCCGCCTTTCGGTCAAGGATCGGCGCTTCGATCTCCTTGTGCCAGAAGAGGAATTGGCCAAACGCAAGGCGGCTTGGAGACCGGTAAACGCGGAGCCGCGCGGATACGCTAAGCTATATCAAGATCACGTCCTGCAGGCGGAAGAAGGCTGCGATTTTGATTTCTTAAGATCGGTTTAAGTCGCAACTCTTTCACCATCCCGAATGGTCTGTTTCCAACGGCAAATGGTAACGCTGTCGAATAAGCCGATCCAAAAATAGGGGTCGGCTTCGGCAAACCGCGTCGCCACGTCACGATCTTCAGTATCGAGGATAGTTAAACTCCCTACCCCGCCTTTGCCATCATCATCCATCAATGGTCCGGCACCGATCATCAATGCCATTTGCGTGGCGAGAAATTCACGGTGCGCGAAGCGCGTGTCGTTGCGCAATTTCAGACTATTCGGTTTGTCCTTCGAGAAAATTGCATAGGGCATCGTGTCTCCTCCCGGCATAGTTTTACGAGCACTCATAAGCTACGTTAATGGCTCCACTGACTGCACTCTAACCTATCGGACTGGGAATCCATCAATGGCAACGAACGAAACAGATACACAAGAGCTGGGTTACATGAAGTTCTTACATGCCGGTCGTGTTGGAGAACTCTTCCCGATCGCCTTGATCAACGCGCTTTTGAATATTCTCACCCTGACCCTCTATCGATTTTGGGGTAAAACCCGCGTTCGCTCTTATCTCTGGGGCAGTACCAGCCTTTTGGATGACCGGCTCGAATACACCGGAACCGGAGGCGAACTCTTCAAGGGATTTCTCTTCGTCCTATTCGCTATATTCCTACCCGTCGGCATCTTGAATACTGTGGTTGAGTTCAATTTTTCGCCCGACGATCCCGTTTCCATTGCCTATAACGGGCTACTGTTTGCGGGCATTTGGTTTTTGGTCGGAATCGCTCTCTATCGTGCACGGCGGTATCGGCTCAGCCGGACACGGTGGAGGGGGGTCCGCGCTGGGCAGACTGGTTCAGCCGCGGCATATGGCGGCAAATACCTCGGCTTCTTTATCTTAAATATTCTTACCCTCGGTTGGACCTATCCGCTGATGCGCATGCGACTAATGCATCAAATGATGAACAATACCTGGTTCGGCGACCGACGTTTCGCGTTCTCCGGTTCGGCCCGCCATCTCTACGGTCGATTCGCTGTCAGTTGGATTACATTCGTTGGATTATTCGTACTGCTCAGCATCGTCAGCGGAATCATTGGCGTCATAGGGGCGTATGCCGCACTAAACAGCATAGACAGCATAGACAGCATTTTTCCATTAGCTGCCACTATTCTTGTAGTCGGATTTCTTGTCCTCCTCCCCATAATTTTTTGTTGGTACAAAGCAGCAGAAGTTTCGTATTTCGCTAAGTCAACGCGTTTCGAAGGCGCAGCATTCGAATTAGACACGACTTTGGGAAGTCTTTTATGGCTCTTGGTCGGTAATCTTTTGATTAGTATTTCTACTCTCGGCTTTGGCGCAGCTTTCACTCAGATGCGGACATTTCGTTACGTTTGCAACCGGCTCCACGCCCACGGCATTATCGATTTCGATGCCATTATCCAAAGTTCGGACAAGGGCCCCGGTTTCGGCGAAGGCCTGGCGGACGCGTTCGATGTCGGCGCTGTCTGAGCGATGAGCGACGGCGTTTTCTACGACGGTAAATCAGCCAAACGAAATTCGGTACAGATCAGCATCGTCGGCACCGATTTGGAAGTACGCGACGAAGAAACAAATGTTTTGGCGCGATGGCCTTTCGTCGACCTGCAGGCGACCATCGAAAGCAGCAAGACAGGGGCTTTGCGTATCATTAACACCACCAGTGAAGACCCCGTCCTCATTGCCACAAACGCCAAGTTGGTCAGCCGCATACGAGCATTTCTGCCGACGAAACCCCGACAGCATTACCCGCATGGTTTCTCATCTCGACACGTCGCAGCCGTCTTCGTGGTTACGTTGCTCGTCGGTGCATTAATTTATTTTACACTCCCTAAACTGGTAGAACCCATCGCCACACTGGTCCCGCTCGAGTGGGAACGGTCTTTGGGTAAACGCGTCCTCGCCTCTATCCCCGGCGCCGAACTATCGTGCCACGGTCACGCCGGTGTGGAGGCACTCTCAAATCTAACCGCGCGCTTAAGCGCTGTGATGGAGCTTCCCTATCCCGTAAAGGTTTCGGTGGCCGAACTGGAATTCGAGAACGCGTTCGCCGCTCCTGGCGGTTACATCGTTATCGGCAATAGCCTTCTCATCGAAATGCAAAGTCCAAACGAATTGGCCGGTGTTCTGGCTCATGAAATGGCACATATCGCCGAGCGCCATCCAATGTCCCGCGCCGTTCGCACTATGGGGATGTCACTCATCTTCGAAATGTTGATCGGTGGCGATTCAGGGTTAACCGATACATTGGCACAAGGAGCCGGAATTCTGCTGATGTTTTCGCATTCCCGGGACGACGAACGCATTGCCGATCACATTTCCTTGGACGCTCTCAAACAAGCGCGAATCCAAACGGACGGCCTCGCTGCGTTCTTTACCCGATTAGAGAAAAAGTATGCTCATCTGGAAAATGGCTCACTCGGTGCCTTCATGGCCTGGTTACGCACCCATCCAAGTTTCGCCGAGCGCAGACAATCGGCAGCCATCACGCCATCCGCTACCGAATTACGAGCAGCCATGTCCGACCCAGAGTGGACCGCGCTTAAATCTATCTGCGACTCATAAAGCAGACAGTCGTACTTTGATCGTTCTAATAGATTTCTCTCCACGTCTCGTAAGGGTCATGACGCCAAAGTGATCTTTCGCGCTGCGAAATCGTCGATCTGTTCGCTGGTGTAACCAAGGTCACTCAAAACTTCACGACTATGTTCACCAACACCCGGAGATGTCGCTTTGTCGCCGCGCGCATCGAACGGCTTCAGACCAGGTACATTCGGCACCGGGACCCGGCCAACACCTGCATGATCGAGCCAGGATACCAATCCGGTTTCTTGCACCTGGGGATGGTCCAGGAATTCAACATAATTATTCACCCGCTCGTGTAGGATCCGCGCTTCGGTTAGTTTTTCAGAGAGCGCCTTGCAGCCTTGAAGCTTAAAGGCATCGCGAATCAACGGCATGATTTCCGCTTCGTGTTCGACCCGTTGCGCATTCGTCGCGTATTGCGAATCCGCACCGATCAGCGGTAGGCCCAGCAATTCACACAGCTTGGGAAACTCGTCGTCTTTATACATCAGGATGGTGATATAGCCGTCTTTCGCTTCAAACACGCCCGCCGGCACCCTTCCAACGACATAGGCACCCTGTTCCAGGTTGACCATCATCATGCGTATCGCACCCAAACAAGCCGCACCCTGCATCAAGTTGGTCTCTATCAGGCAACCCTTCTCCTCATCGCGGCGCGCATACAGCGCCGTCGTCAGGGCTTGAAATCCATAAAGCGCGGTCGCCATATCGCAAATAACGACGCCGATGCGATGAGGAATACCGTCCTCCCCCTGGTTGACCGACATCAAGCCACAAAAGGCCTGCAATACCGGATCCATCGCCGGACGTTCGCGCAGTGGCCCGCCGTTCCCGAAACCGGAGATCGAAAGATAAATCGCCTTCGGACTTATCTTTGATACCTCTTCATAAGAGAAACCGAGGCGATTGGTCACACCTGGTCGGAAATTCTCGATGAACACATCCGCGTCTTCCAGGAGCTTACGGACCGCGTCTTTCCCCTCCTCGCTCTTTAAGTTTAGGGCTACGCTCCGCTTACCTAAATTCGTGACAACGGAAAAAGCCGAGTGGTTATCGTAGTCGCGGCTGATGAATCGCCCCCACTCTCCCTCAAGAGGCTCGACCTTAACGACGTCCGCGCCGTATTGCGCCATTAACATTCCGGCATAGGGCCCGGAGACCCCTTGGCTGATATCCACGACCTTCAGACCGGCGAAGGGTGCATTGTATCCCATGATTTCACCCCGTTCACGGTGGCTTCGGGCTTTTCCCGCCGCATCAATATGCTATATGCCTCTACCAGACTTGAAGGCAATCAAGAGCCCCCATTTCGCCGAGCCAAAGGTACCCCGATGGATCTGCAATTTTCCGCCGAACATACCGCGTTCCAGAGCGAGGTTCGTACCTTCATTGAAGGAAACTTGCCGCTCGATATCCAAGAAAAAGGCCGCCGAGGTCTCAAGATAGAGAAGGAAGATGTTCGGCGATGGCATAAGATTCTATTCGAAAAGGGCTGGGCCGCGCCGAATTGGCCAAAAGAGCATGGCGGCTGCGAATGGGATGCCGTTCGGCGCTACATATTCGGAGAGGAATTGGCACGTTGCCATGCCCCCGCGTTGAGCCCCTTTGGCCTCACAATGGTCGGTCCCGTCATCTATACCTTCGGGACAGACGCACAGAAAAAACGCTATTTGCCGAAAATCCTCTCGGGCGAGGAATTCTGGTGCCAAGGCTACTCCGAGCCCGGTGCCGGTTCGGACCTGGCTTCCCTGCAGACCAAGGCGGTACCGAACGGCGATCATTACATCGTCAATGGTCAAAAGACCTGGACCACTTATGCCCAATGGGCCGATCAGATATTCTGTCTCGTGCGGACATCGAGCGAAGGAAAACGCCAAGAAGGCATCTCCTTCTTACTAATCGACATGAATACTCCAGGTATCGAGGTCCAGCCGATTGTTACCATTGACGGTGGCCGGGAGATCAACAGCACTTTTCTCTCCGACGTCCGCGTACCATTGGAGAACCGGGTTGGCGAAGAGAACAAGGGTTGGACCTATGCCAAATTCTTACTCGGGAACGAGCGATCGAGCATCGCGCGGGTCGGATATTCCAAGGCCCGGTTACGGCGGCTAAAGCAAATTGCGGCCGAAGAACAATCTGGTGGGCGCCCGATGATCCAGGACGCCGATTTCCGACGCGCCATCGCCGATGTTGAGATAAAGCTCAAAACCCTCGAGTATACCGAGCTCCGATATCTCATGGCGGAGACCCAGGGTGATGGCCCGGGAGCAGAGGTCAGCTTGCTGAAAATTCGAGGTACTGAAATACAGCAGGACCTCACGGAACTCTCGATGCAGGCCATGGGCATGTACGCCCATCCCTATGTCCCCGAATCCATGGAATATGGTTGGAACGAAGACCCCATCGGCCCGGAGATCGCGCCAAGTCTATCGCCCGCCTATTTCAATGTCCGCAAGACATCGATTTACGGCGGGACCAATGAGATACAAAAGAACATAATGGCCAAAATGGTTTTGGGTCTTTGAGCCGGAGCCGAACGAACGTAACTGCCTGACACAGGGTTAGAAAAATGGACTTTTCGCTTACCGAAGAACAACAGCTACTCAAGGACAGCGTCGATCGATTTGTCCGTGAAAACTACGAATTCGAATCGCGGCGTAAAATTGCCAACTCGAATGACGGGTACAGCGAAGACAACTGGAAACAGATGGCCGAACTCGGCTGGCTTGCAGTTGCGTTACCGGAGGAATTTGGCGGTATTGGCGGCGGCAGCACGGAGACCATGGTCATCATGGAAGGCTTCGGGCGCGGCCTCGTGCTGGAACCCTTCTTCGCGACGGTTGTACTCGGCGCGAACCTGATCATCCAGGGCGGTAGCGATGCACAAAAAGAAGAGCTGCTACCGAAACTCGCCGAAGGTGACTTGAGGCTGGCTTTCGCCTATGCCGAACGCCAAGCGCGGTTCGATCTGCACGATGTGGAAACCAAAGCCGAGAAATCCGGCGACGGCTACACCATCACCGGTGCCAAGGGCGTCGTATTCGGGGCGGCGGCGGCCGACAAGATCATTGTCGCGGCCAGAACGTCCGGCGATAGCCGAGATACCAATGGCATCACTCTTTTCCTCCTGGATTCCGGCGCGGCAGGCGTCTCTCGGCGCGATTACACCACGAACGATGCCCTACGGGCGTCCGAGATCGAGTTCGCCGGAGTCCAAGTCGGCGCCGACGCTGTCATCGGCAAAGTTGATGACGGTCATGCGATTATCGAACGGGTGGCGGAGTTCGCCATCGCAGCACTTTGCGCCGAGGCAGTCGGCTGCATGGATGTCCTCAAGGAAGAGACCAATGAGTATATCAAGACCCGCGAGCAATTCGGCCAGCCAATCGGCAAGTTCCAAGTGCTGCAGCACCGGATGGTCGACATTCTGATCAATTGCGAGGAAGCCCGCTCCATGGCCTATGTCGCCACCGCCATGATGGACAGTGATGACGTAGAAGAGCGCGCAAGGTCAATTGCCGCCGCGAAGGCGCAAATCGGCAAAAGCGCTCGGTTTGTCGGCCAGAACTCGATCCAGATGCATGGCGGTATGGGTATGACTGACGAGTTGAAGGTTGGTCACTATTTCAAACGCCTGACAATGATCGACCTGACCTTCGGCGACAAGGATCACCACACGAAACGCTTTGCCACGATGACCTAGGCGTCGGCTGCGATTAGCGGTCGGTCATCACGGGAAATTGGGCACCAGCCGAGATAACCAATTACCCTCGACCGTATTCGGGTCCTTCGGCGTTCTCAGAGACACCCATGTGTCTGCGGTAAAGAGACAATTAGCGGTCGGCGAACAATTCCACCACGGCCATCGGCGTCATGGGAGTTGCACCCACTCGAACTCCAAAGGGAGAGAGTGCATCTTCGATGGCTGAGATAATGCACGCCGCCGCTGGAACAGTGCCGCTCTCTCCGGTTCCCTTAACGCCAAGGGGATTCAGCGGTGTCGGTGATTCCATGTGGAAGATCTCGATGCGCGGTATTTCCGGCGCCGTCGGCAGAAGATATTCTCCATAATTCGCGGTGAGCGGCTGTCCGTCGGGGTCATAGACCATGCGTTCCATCAGCGCATTGCCGATCCCATGCGCGACACCGCCAATTATTTGACCTTCCACTAAGGTCGGATTGATCATGTGACCACAATCATGAACAACCACATAACGCACGATCTCCATGGCTCCGGTTTCGGGGTCGACCAGAACTTCGCAGGCATGGCTGCCGTTGCAGTAGGAAATGCTATCGACTTCGAAATTGATCCGTGACTCTAATCCTGGCGGCAAGCCACCGGGAATTGCGTAACCCGGCTGACCCGCAAGCGCCGTCGCGATATTACCGATCGGAATTGATCGATCCGATCCCTTTATCCGCACGTCACCGGCAACGATCTCCAAATCGCCGACAGCGGCTTCCAGCATATGCGACGCGGCCTTTAGTACCTTCACACGCACTTCCTGCGCGGCTACGGAAACGGACGATCCGGCCGTAACCGCTTGACGGCTCGCAAAGGCGCCGAGCCCGTAGGGTACAACTGCCGTATCTCCCATCGATACTTTCACATCCGAAAGCGCCACGCCGATTTCCCCCGCCGCGATTTGCACCAGCGCCGTCTCGACGCCCTGCCCCTGAGAGGTCGCACCAGTCTCGACCGTCACCACGCCAGAGGGGCCTATGCGCACTACAGCTGATTCGAATGGTCCCCGCCCCGTCCCTTCAACATAATTCGCAAGCCCAAACCCTAGATACTTCCCTTCCGTGCGGGCCGCTTCACGCCGAGCCTCAAACCCCTCATATGAGGATTTTTCCAACACCATTGCTTGGGCGCCCGGATAATCCCCGCTGTCATAGGTCATCGCCTTGCCGTCTCGGGTGACCACCGGTGTCGCATAAGGCATCTCATCGGCGGCGATAAAATTGCGCCGCCGCACTTCCGCGCGATCCAACTTGAGCTCGCCGGCAACCCGGTCCAGCAGGCGTTCCATGACAAACGTGCCTTGCGGTCGACCGGCCCCCCGCGTCGGGGTCGCCGGGATTAGGTTGGTCAGTGCCATTCGTACCTTGAGGTCATAGTTCGGCAGCTTGTACGGCCCCAAGAGATTACTTGCTGAATTCTGTGCCAGCGCCAAACCATAGGGCGTATAGGCGCCATGATCGTGCACCAAGTCTCCCCGAATACCGATCAAGCAGCCTTTCTCATCGACCGCGACTTCAACATTCCAAAACTGGTCGCGTTCCTGAGTGGTCGCCGTGAAATGCTCGCGGCGATCTTCTATCCACTTTACCGGTCGCCCCAACAATTTTGACGCCAAAGGTACGGAGACTTCTTCCGAATAAAAAACGAACTTTGGCCCGAATCCACCTCCGACATCGGGCGGTACCACTCGGACATCTGCCTCCGCCATGCCAAGGCATCGGGTCAATATCATCTGCGCCCGGTGCGGCATTTGCGTTGCATTCCAGACAGTGAGATGCCTGCGCGACGGATCGTAATCGGCAACAAGCGCCCGGCACTCCATGGCATGGCCGCCACCTTTGTGGATTTGGATCTCTTCCTTGAAAACATGTGGTGCCGCCACAAACGCCGCATCGGAGTCGCCGTATGTCACGTCAAAAGCAGCCACCAAATTGTCTGCGACGTCGGTGCGTACTTGTGGTGCACCCATCGCCAAGGCGTCCCGCGGATCGACACAAGCCGGAAGCGGATCGTAATCGACCCAAACGATGCCGGCGGCATCTTCGGCCACCTGCTTGCTCTCCGCGATTAACAGTGCGACAGGGTCACCCACATGGCACACTTCGTTCTTCGCCAATACATAAGGGTCGATACGGTGACGGATGGCCGGTGCCGGCATTTCGACCGGCATGCGCTCACCGGTTAAATGCGGCAACAGGTCGGCGAGCGTGTAGATCGCCACAACGCCGTCCATACTCAGCGCTTTCGCCGTATCAATCCCGGTGATCCGTGCGTGCGCCAAAGGGCTGCGCACGAAATGGGCGTGCAGCATGCCGGGCAACTGAATGTCATCCGCAAACCGACCGTCACCCCGCAATAGTGCCGGGTCTTCTTTCCGTTTAATTCGTTGACCGAACATTCAAACGATCAGGGTGCCCGTTTCAGGCATTCAATGAAGATGTCCAATGCTTCGTCGGTGAAAGCCCACATATTGGCTTCACGATCCGCCGACGCGGTCTCCAAGGTCCGGACGTCGCACACCGGTCCGTCCACCGCGACACAAGTGTGCCCCGCATCATCGCCATAGCTGTTGCCGGTCGGCCCGGAAGCCCCGGTCTCGGCCAAGCCCCAAGTCGCGCTCAACCTCTCCCGCATGCTCTTCGCCAGCAGGCTCGCATAGGGCTCGCTGGATGACCGCACGCCGGGGTGATCTTTAAAGTCGATCTCCGTGAGACGTTTGCGCGCCCGGTGCGTATAAATGACACCACCGCCCATGAAATATTTGGACGCCCCCGGCACCGCGAGCAACGAGGCCGAGACCAATCCGCCCGCCGAACTCTCGCCGACAGCCACCGTCTCACTACGCGCCACTAATAATTTCGCGATTTCCGCCGTCTTGGTGGTTAGCTCCATCTCTTCCTCCAATCTCATATGCCGTATTGGATATAGGTCATTGCCAATATCCGGTTAGAAGCTCAGCTCCGCGCTGTTTGCAGTGTGGTTTCCGCAAACAGGTCTTCCGGTTTGAGACCGGGTTCAGTCAGGCTTTGTTCCACCGAATATCGAATGACCGCCTCGATCGCCGTCCGATTATCCTCGACCCCGTATGACCATACATCCGGCCCCATGAGTGCCCGCGTCTCTTCCAGCTCTGCGGTGACCCACGGGAGCGATACCTTCAATGCGCCCTGAGCTTCCAAATCCGTAAATGCCAAGTCCTTTGAGTGCCGGAATGCCTTATAGAGATTTGCCGGTAGCCATGGATACTTGGCTGCGAGTGATTTTTTCACACCCAATATATGCATGATTGGGAAAATGCCGGAGCGGCGAAAGTAATCCTGTTCCGCCGCGCGGAAATTAGGCCAGAGACGGCCTACATTTGCGGCACCTCGCTGCAAACACGACGGGACCGGAGGACAGATCACTGCGTCGAGTTCACCCGATTCCAACATACCCGAGAGCGTCTGATCGGGACCGATACGTTGACAGTCAAATTTGTCAGGCAAATTGATCGGCGTGCGCTCTTCGCGACCGGTTTCTTCAAGGCCGCCGGTTCGCCAGGAAACCTCCCAGGGCTCAATGCCGAATTCGTCTTTCAGAATACCGCGCTGCCATACCGCCGCGGTCATCTGGTATTCCGGCACACCGATAATCTTGCCTTTCAGATCAACAGCGGTCTCGATGCCGCGATCTGTCCGGATATAGAACCCGGAATGTCGGAAGACGCGAGAGAGGAAAACGGGGATACCGAGATACTGCGCGTCGCCTCGTTGTGTCTGCAACATATGGGTCGAGAAAGAGAGTTCTGTCACATCGAATTCCGCGTAGCGGACAGCGCGAAAGAACAGCTCTTCGGGCAGCATATTTAGATAGGTGACATCACACCCATCCACTTTGACCCTGCCGTCCTTCACAGCACGGGTCCGGTCGTAGTCATTCGTCGCGATGCTGATTTTCAAATCACCCATGGCCTATCTCCTATGCGTCAAATATGCCGCGGCCATCCTGTACGGCCAGTAAGTTCAATCGGTCCGCGACCGGGGTTAAACCCAAGAGGGCACCCGGCCCCAAGTCCGACACACAACCTGCCGTTTCGACAAACCGCCGCATCTCCTCATCACCGACCGCATATGCGGCAAGCGTTTCGAGCTTTCCGATGTAATTCTCTCGCACAAAGGGCCGAGCCCCTGCCGGATGCGCGTCGGCGACGGCGATTTCATCTACCAACACGCGCCCGTCTTCCAGGGTAATTTCTACCCGCCCACCGAACGCTTTCTTCTTTGGATCGGTATCGTGGTAGCGGGCTTCCCAGTCCGCATCGAACCGCGTCTCCACCTTGCGCCACAGTGCCACCGTTCCCAGTCTATGTGCGCGTTCCGACGTGTAGGAGTCGATGTGATGCCAGCCGCCATCCTCCAGCGCCACTGCGAAGATATACGGTATCGAATGATCCAGCGTCTCGCGGCTGGCGTTGGGATCGTACTTTTGCGGATCGTTCGCGCCGCTACCAATTACCGCGTGGGTGTGATGGCTGGTGTGAATGACGACGCGCTCTACCGCTGAAATGTCCGATATCTCTTGGCGCATACGCCGGGCGAGGTCGATCAAAGCCTGCGCCTGATATTCCGCCGAATGCTCTTTGGTGAAGCTCTCCAGTATTGCACGCTTGGGCTCTCCCCTCTCCGGCAAAGGAATTCTATAAGCTGCCTCCTTGCCATCGAGTAGCCAAGCAACAACCCCGTCTTCCCCCTCGTAAATCGGCGCAGGGCCAGTTTCGCCGCGCATCGCGCGATCAACCGCCTCCACCGCGAGCTTCGTCGCATGACCGGGCGCATAGGCCTTCCAGCTGGAAATTTGCCCTTTGCGCGATTGCCGAGTCGAGGTGGTCACATGCAGCACGTGATTTATGGCCTGATAGATAATCTCAACCGGCAGGTCGAGCATGGTCCCGATACCCGCCGCTGCAGCCGGGCCCAAATGCGCCACATGATCGATCTTGTGTTTGTGCAGCGAGATCGCCTTCACCAGGTCTATGTGTATTTCGTAAGCAGTCGTCATGCCGCGCACCAAGTCCGCACCACTGCGCCCCGTCTGCTGCGCCACCGCGAGTAACGGAAGAATGTTGTCGCCCGGATGGGAGTATTCTTCCGCCAAATAGGTGTCGTGATAATCCAGCTCACGCACCGCCGTTCCATTGGCCCAGGACGCCCACTCCGCGGCGACCCGGCAATCGTTTGGTAGACCATAAAGGGTCGCACCGCCAACGCGCGGATGCGCCAATGCCTGTTGGCGTGCATTCGCCACCGGTCGCCGCTCCAGCGATGCGATCGCCACGGAGGCGTTATCGATGATGCGATTGCCCAACATCTCGACCACCGCTTCTTCAACGGGAACCGGATCAACCGCGAGTTCCGCTAATTGCCAAGCCAGTTCGTCCTCTCGATCATGAGATGCCGCAGACGGCCAGACATTCAGTTCGTGTATTTTCATTTTAAGCCTCGATCATTCCGAAAGGAATTGATCCGGTTTTCGGCGGAAACTCAATGGGTAACAACCGACAATTATTCGCGACACGTCATCACCTCCGTTGGTCAGCGGCAACATAAAGCGCTCGATCGTATCGACGAAGAAAATGAGATTTGCGTTCATACGGGAAAAATAGGGGCTCCGTTCCCGATACACAGCTCGATAAAATTCAAGCAGCGTCTCGGAGGAATCTTTCGGGATATCAGTAATTCGCTTTCCCGTCAGGTCTTGGCCATAATGGCGCGCGACCTGCGTCCCATGGACGAGGTGGCGGAAATCACGACCACCATCCTCTACTTGCAGCATCAAAAGGTTGCCGATGCACTCTCTGAGCTCGGTAATATTGATATCCGCACGCGCCGGCACGGACTGACCCGATCTTTCGCACGCAGCCAGCCAAACGCGGTAGAGATTCCGCTGGCGCTCATCAGCCAATAGAGCATCGGAGATTTCAGCGGTAAATAAATGCACCGCCGCCTTATCGCTCGACATCGTCCCATCCGAGATAAACTTCGCCACCCATCCTTAATCAAGTTAGCACAGAAATCGACGTGTCTTAAGGGTCTGAATTCGGCAATATAATCACCATGTGCGGACGCTATACCCTAACCATGCCCATCGACAGCATGCGCGAATTGTTCGGCTTCGATGCTCAACCGAACCTCGCGGCGCGGTATAACGTTGCCCCGGGGCAAGATATTCCAGCAGTACGTATCAACGACGCGGGTACGGGTAGACAATTGGCCGGTTTCAATTGGGGTCTGGTACCATCTTGGGCCAAAGACCCGACGACGGCCAACCGCATGATCAACGCTCGGAGCGAGACCGTCTCCGAAAAACCGTCGTTCCGGGCCGCTTTCCAGCGCAGGCGTTGCTTGATTCCTGCAAACGGATTTTATGAATGGAAATCGGAGGGTAAAGGTATCAAGCAGCCCTATTACATCCAACTCGAAGACGGAACGCCATTCGCCTTTGCCGGTATTTGGGAACGATGGGAAGGTGGCGACGGCGATCATTGGGAGACGTGCGCCGTCGTGACCACGGAAGCAACGGAAGCGCTGATGCCCATCCATCACCGGATGCCGGTCATATTACCGCCCCAAACGTACAAAACCTGGCTAACGGGTGATGTGAAAGAGGTTGGCGCGTTGATGGTGCCGTATTCTGGGTCGACCGAGGCGTGGCCTGTCGCAACCATAGTCAATAAAGTGCAAAATGACGGTTCCAAACTTATCGAGCAAACCGAACCGCTCTCCCCGCCGGCACCGCCGACCCAAAGCCAACTCGATCTGTTCTGATGCGCACACTCGCCATACGTCATGTCGGGTTCGAGCATCTTGATCTGCTGGAAGGTATTCTGGAGCAACGCGGCCATGAGATTCGCTACCTTGATATGGGTGTCGACCGGTTGGACGATATTGACCCGCAGGCCGACGATCTTGTTGTAATTCTAGGCGGTCCGATTGGCGTCTACGAATGTAACGCCTATCCGTTTCTCGATGCTGAAGTGGATTTTACCGCTCGTCGTCTCGCAGCACGGAAACCGACGATTGGCATTTGCCTTGGCTGCCAAATCATGGCTGCTGCTCTCGGCGCCGAAGTCTATCCCGGCCCGGCCAAGGAAATCGGCTGGAAGCCATTGCAACTCACGAACCCTGGTAAGTTTTCGCTACTTGGCGATATCGGCGGAACATCGGTACTACATTGGCACGGCGACACGTTCGACCTGCCGCACGGCGCCACGTTGCTTGCATCTACCGACCTTGTTCAAAATCAGGCCTTTAGCGTTGAAAATTTTGCGTTGGCGTTGCAATTCCATTTAGAAGCGAGCTTGGAGAATTTGGAGAGTTGGTTTATCGGGCATACATTGGAGATATCCACCACCGACGGAATTGACGTCCAAAGCCTGCGCGCCGATACGGCGGTCGCCGCGCCGCAACTGGAGCCCGGTACTAGATTGGCATTCGGCCGTTGGTTGGACGACGCCGGACTTTAAGCGACACACAGAGGTAGACATCATGACCACGCGCAACGACCTGAAACAGCGGGGTGACGCCATCCGCAACCGTATCGACGCCAAGGGCAGTGATGCCGACACCGCACCCGGATATCAACGCATGGTCTCGGAAGCGCTCTATGGTGGCATCTGGGCGCGTGATGTCCTGCCCTTGGAGGAACGCTACATTTGCGTCCTTTCGGGGCTTATGTTGCAACAGAACGAACCGCAATTGCGCCGCCATATCCGAGGTGCGCTAAATATTGGTTTGGCGCCCCGTTCTATTTTGGAAATCTTCGTACAAGCAGGTCTCTATGGCGGCTTTCCCACTGCGGAGAACGCCATGAGTATCGCGCATGAAGTCTTCACCGCCCAAGGCGTGTCGGTCGAAGCCGAAGTCGACGGAGAGGAAACCTTGGAAGAGTTTTCCGAAATGGGTGGGGAGATGCTCGCCGCCTTGCATGGCGAACGCGGCACCAAGGGCTATGCATCGCCAGATAATCCGACGACGGGTGGCCTCTATACGATGGCAATTCAATACGGATATGGTTGGCTCTGGCATCGTGCCGGATTGGATCGACGGCAACGCATGATTTGCGCGGTCGCGTCCTTCACGGTCTTACGCCTGGACAGCCAACTTCGGAAGTTCGGACTATCGGCCTTGAACGTTGGCCTCACCAAAGAAGAAGTGGTCGAGGCGGTTATGCAGACAGCACCCTATGGCGGCTTCCCACCCGCACTGAATGCACTCGCCGCACTCGACGAAGCCTTCAGCTAACCCGCCATTTGAAGTGCCGCCGCACCTTCCGGTAAGTCACCCACATAGGATGAAGCCGGACGGATGAGACGTCTGCTTGCGACCTGCTCCTCAATATGGGCACACCAGCCAATGACCCGACCCATGGCGAACGCAGGTGTGAATAGCTCACGCAGCAAGCCGATTCCGTCGAGCACCAAGGCGGTATAGAACTCGACATTGGTATCGAGGCGACGATCGGGGTATCGCCCCTCCAGTGTCTCCAACACGCCAATCTCGACCGCTTCCGCAAAGGCGATCCGGTCCGACGAATTTTTGAGGTCACGGACGATTTCTTTCAACACGTCGGCTCGGGGATCACGCGTCCGGTAGACGCGGTGCCCGAACCCCATGAGACGGGAACCATCCGCGAGCGCGGCATGAATCCATGGCATGATTTTCGCTTAGCTCGCAATTTCATTCAGCATATCCATTACCGGTCCGGGCGCACCCCCATGTAAGGGTCCTTTTAACGTACATAACGCCGCGGCCACGGAGGATATTTCCCGAGCTTGCGTCGACGCTACCACGCGCGCGGTAAAGGTTGAGGCATTCATGCCGTGGTCTGCGATGGTGATCAGATAGCGTTCCAAAGCAGGTGCGGCCCTCGGCACATGATTGAGCCCCAACATTGCCAAGAAATCGGCGGCATGTCCTCGCCCCGGATCGTGTGCAATGACACCGAGCATATTGCAGTGGCGCCAATGTGCCGCGATAAATACAGTTGCTGCCCCTGTTAAAAGCACCGCACTATCGATCCCATGCTTTTGGGGGTCGCTATCATTCAGAAGCGACCATCCGATCCGCAAAGCTTCAACCGGCGTGGCATCCCCGCTGACCCGCAGCAAGTGCGGCACCAGATCGGCTGCAACGAGACGCGCACGCCCCAAATCCAATGCAACCTAATCATTGCTCTTCGGCGTCTCTGCATATTCATTCCACAGCGAAGCCGCGACTTCCGGCAAACTCCAATCCGCCACCAGTTTTTCCACATCGTGTCCGACCACAATCGGTCGTCCGGCTATACCGTCAACGCGGCTGAGACGTGTTTCAGCAGCGACAATACCCTCAAGGCCAACGCTCATATTCCTATTCCTTTGCTGTTTCAGCGCCCTTGACCTAACAGCGCCAAAACATTCAATTCAGTATTGATAAATACAATCAATATATGGACACCCGATGGAAGACCGTGTTTACCTGACCGCAAGGTAAGCCGCAGCGGAACTAAACGTCAGCCGCGCGACCCTCTACGCCTATGTCTCGCGCGGTATGGTTCACTCGGAGCCGTCAGAGAACGGTCGAAGCCACTTGTACCGAGCGGAAGACGTCCGTGCTTTGCGAGCACGGAAGACCCCACAACAGGGGCAGGAAAATGTTGCGCGGCAATCGCTCAGTTTCGAAGAGCCGGTGCTGGACAGCGCCATCGCCTTGATCGCGGATGGAAGGGTGTATTATCGGGGTCGCGATGCTGTTGCACTGGCGCGCTCGGCACGTTTCGAACAGGTGTCTAACCTCCTCTGGCAGCGCCATGACGAAGACCCATTTTCCCAACCCATGCTGGAGATAGAACCACCTGGAGGATTAGCGCCTTTGCCCCAGGCGATCAGCATGTTGTCGATCGCAGGTGAGCGCGACCTGAAGGGGCTGAACTTGTCGGAGCGTGGCATCGCGGAGACCGGCGCCCGGATTGTTCGCCTTCTTACTGCTGGGTTCTCAGGCCAACCAGTTTCTGACAGATCTATACACGAACAATTGGCGCAGGCCTGGCGGCTAGATGATGCCGGGGCGGATATCATTCGTGCGGCATTGATGCTCACAGCGGATCACGAGCTCAATACATCAGCCTTCACCGTCCGCTGCGTCGCTTCCATCCGCGCCACTCCCTACGCGGCCATCGGCGCAGGACTGTGCGCATTACAAGGTCCGCGACATGGTGGCCTCACAGCACAGGTCATCGCCTTCCTCTCGGAAATCGCGGCAGCCGCTTCTCCGAAGGAAGCGGTGATGGCTCGTCTCAAACGAGGTCAGCAATTGCCGGGTTTTGGACATCCGCTCTATCCGGAAACCGATCCACGCGCGACGGCTATTCTATCGACTATTGAACGCAACTTCTGTTGGATTCCGGCTCTAGATCTGGCGCATCAAATATTGGAGGCTGCGAAGGAAGCCATCGGACTAGCGCCAAATGTCGATTTTGCCTTGGCTACTTTGGTGCGCGCGTTGTCATTCCCAGAGACCAGCCCTTTCGCGATCTTCACTATCGGCCGAAGCGCAGGATGGTTGGCGCATGCACAAGAACATACCGCTTACCCGAATTAATCCGGCCTCGGGCGCGCTATGTCGGGGACGAACCACAGACTGGGGTTAGCCGCCCGATCTCGTGAGTGGCTGATAGAGGCCCTTGATCTCCGCCTTTGTGCGAGCCAACGCATAGACCGTGTCGATAGTCGGTGTCGCAACGCCCGCCATCTCTCCCATTTCCCTAACCGCTCCCACAATCGGATCAAGCTCCAAGGTTCGACCTGACTGGTAGTCCTGCAGCATGGAAGTCGGTACATCGCCGAGATTACGGAAATACTCAATTCGACGCTCAATCCCTTCCACCAACGCAGTTTCATCCGCCGCCAGTTCGACGCCATATGCGGCGGCCACTGCGACGGACTCACGCATCATTTTCGCCATTGTCGCGCGGATATCCGGGTCGCTGCCCAGAACCGAGCAACTCCCTTCCGCGATGGCACTGATAGAGTTCCCGGAAAGATTACCCCACAGCTTAATCCAAAGATCTCGTCGGATATCGTCGGAGATTGGCGCATCGAAGCCTGCGCCCGTCAGAAGCTCAGAGATTACTTCCGCCCGCGCGCTCGAACCTCCGGTCGGTTCACCGAGTGCAAATTCCGCTTCCTTCCCGTGATTCTGAACAATCCCAGGTGCGGGCGACGTATTCATAACATACACGATACACCCCAACACCCGCTCGACACCGAGCCCGCTCCACGCCTTACCACCTGGATCGACCGCATCTAGATGGCGTTTTCCGCCATCGTTCGGAATTCCATGGAAGTACCAAAACGGAATGCCATTGATCATCGGAACGACGATGGTATTGGGTCCCAATAAGGGTGTGATTTGATCGATGGCACCGGGAATCGCATGTGCTTTGGCGCCAATCAGGACGACGTCTTGTGGCCCCAGTGATACAGTATCGTCGGTTGCCACAAGATCATGATGGGATTCGTAATCGAGATCGATGAGCTTGAGGCCGTTTTGCCGATACGCCGCAAGACGCTCGCCACGCGCAATAAGGACCGGCGCCTGGCACGCCCGCGCCAACCGTCCAGCCACAAAGCCAGCAACCGCACCCACACCGAATATCGCAATTTTCATTCGCCGTATGGACCGCTAGTGCGACAGAATTTGGCTGAGGAAAAGTTTCGTGCGATCCGATTGCGGATTGCCGAAGAATTCTTCCGGCTCATTCTGCTCCACGACCTGGCCGTCATCCATGAAGATCACCCGGTGCGCAACTTGACGGGCAAAGCCCATCTCGTGGGTCACCACCAACATCGTCATACCGGTCTCCGCGAGATCGACCATCACGTCGAGCACCTCTTTGATCATTTCCGGATCGAGGGCCGATGTGGGTTCATCGAACAACATGATCTTCGGCCTCATACAAAGAGAGCGCGCGATGGCGACACGTTGTTGCTGACCGCCGGACAATTGCCCTGGAAACTTTAGGGCCTGCTCCGGAATTTTAACCCGCGTGAGATATTCCATCGCAATTTCTTCGGCTTCCGCCTTCGGCGTCTTGCGAACCCAAATCGGTGCCAGGGTACAATTCTCTAAGACCGTCAGATGCGGAAACAAATTGAAGTGCTGGAACACCATGCCGACTTCCCGGCGCACACTATCAATCTGCTTGAGATCGTCCGTCAGCTCTATCTCGTCAACGATGATCGAGCCCTGTTGGTGCTCTTCCAGCCGGTTAATGCAGCGGATCAAAGTCGATTTACCGGAGCCCGACGGCCCACAAATTACGATCCGTTCGCCCCGGTAAACCGTCAGATCAATATCGCGCAGCACGTGGAACTGGCCGAACCATTTGTTCATGCCATTGATTTGGATGACCCGCTCATCCGAGAGTTCGGAGACGCTCCGCGCGCGCACTTCGCTAGTGTTTTCACTCATGTGAGTTCTCCTCGCTCAACGGTGACCGGTATCGAGCTTACGCTCGAGCCAGAGGCTGTATCGCGACATGCTGAAACAGAAGACAAAATATATGATGGCTACAAAGATATAAGCTTCGTGCTCGAGCCCAAGCCATTTCGCATCGGTCACCGACGCCTTGGCGACGAGCAACAGATCGAAGAGCCCAATGATTGAAACGAGGGCCGTATCCTTAAAGAGGCCAATAAACGTATTGACGATCCCTGGGATAACGATCTTCAGCGCCTGCGGCAAAATGATCAGTCGCATACTTTGCCAATAATTCAGTCCAAGTGCTTGTGCAGCCTCGTTCTGTCCTTTCGGTAAGGCCTGTAACCCGCCGCGAACGACTTCCGCCATATAGGCGGATGAGAACATCGTGAACCCGATCAAGGCGCGCATCAGTTCGTTGAAGTTGACGCCTTCCGGTGCGAAGAGCGGCAACATGAAAGACGCCATAAACAAGACCGTGATCAACGGCACCGCCCGCCACAGCTCGATGAAGGCGATACAGATCGTCCTGATAATCGGCATTTCGGAGCGCCGCCCAAGCGCCAATAGAATACCCAAGGGCAAAGAGAACAAGATCGCGACGGATGCCAACACTAAGGTCAACGCTAATCCGCCCCATTTATCCGTCGGTACAATTGGCAATCCGAAGGCGCCGTACATCAGCACATAAGCAATGATCGGGAAGATGGCGACAATAAAGACCGCAGCATATGCTCTACCGGGGACCCGGTCCGACAAGATTGGAAGCAAGTTCAGACAGAACAAGACAAAAGTCAGATTTACCCGCCAACGCTCTGCTTCCGGATAGAAACCGTAGATGAACTGTCCGAACCTATTGGGAATAATAGCCCAACATGCACCTTCGATTCCCTTGCAATCCAGATTACTATTTCCGGTCCAAACCGATGACAGGAATACCCAATCGATCAACGGCGGTAGAACCGTATACAAAAGATAAAGACTCAATATGGTCAAAAAGGCGTTCAGTGGAGAAGAAAATAGATTCTCACGAAGCCATCCTATAACACCCGCTGTTGAAAGCGGCGGCGGGGCTTGCGGAATGTGCTTCTCACGAACGAACACACGGTTAGGAAGGTTTGTTGTATCGCTCATGGCATCACCTCTCCACCAGCGAGATTTGTCTGTTATACCAGTTCATATATAGCGAGATCAGCAGGCTGAAGGTCAGATAGACCAACATACACATCGCGATAATCTCCAATGCCTGGCCGGTCTGATTGAGCGATATTCCGCCGAAGACGTTGAACAGGTCGGCGTAGCCAATGGCGATGCCAAGCGAAGAATTCTTGGTCAGATTGAGATACTGACTGATCAGCGGCGGAACGATGACGCGCAGCGCCTGCGGAATGATTACAAGTCGCAAGGTCGGCCCTTGGCGTAAGCCCAAAGCATGCGCCGCCTCCGATTGACCGTGAGCAATCGCCAAAATTCCAGACCGCACAATCTCGGCGATAAATGCCGAAGTGTAGATCGTCAACGCGGCTAAGGCAGAGAACAGTTCAATCGGTATTTCCAACCCACCCGTGAACCGAAACCGACCCAGCGTCGCATATTCCCAAGCCAACGGGAAACCGAGAATCGCAGATACGAGAAGCGGAAAACCGATGAGAATAGCAAGAGCCGTCCAAAGAACAGGAAACTGCTGGCCGGTCGCTTCTTGCCGTTTACGAGCCCAGCCTTTTATGTATCCGATCGCCGCAATCGCAATGAAGACAGAAGTCACTAAATACATAAAGCCGGATTCGGGTACCGGGTTCGGGCCTGTGAGGCCACGGTTGTGGATATAGAAGGTATCGAGAATTGGAAAGGACTCGCGCACCAGCGGCAAGGATTGGAACACCGCGAAATGCCAGAAGAGAAACTGCAGCAGCAGTGGTACGTTTCTAATCGTCTCGATATAAACCCCAACAAGCCGAGATATCAGCCAGTTCTTGGACAATCTCAATACGCCGAGAACGAATCCGATGATCGTTGCCAGAACAATCCCCATTATCGAAATCAGGAATGTGTTGAGCAGGCCAACGACAAAAACCGCACCGTGTGTCGACCCGCCTTCGACCGAGTACGGAATCAAGGTCAACGGAATTTCAAAACCTGCAGGATTATCAAGAAAGTCGAAGCCGGCCTTAATGCCACGCTTCTCGAGATTCTGCATCGTATTTAAAACGATGAAGACGATTACGCCGGCCAGCGCGAGAACGAACGCCGCCTGAAAAATGAATGCTCGTACTTTGGGATCGTACCACCAGCGAATACCGCCGGTACCACTCCCGCCCGCTTTTACATCAACCGCCATGCCGAGCCCCCACTCTTAATCAATTGCAGCGCGGAAGTTTTACTTTTCTTATTGGAACGCATCGCCCGACCTGCCGCAATGCGACGGGCCGGGCGTGTGTTCGTTAGCCGAATTAAATAAGCTTTCGGATCAACGGAACGGAGCTGCGTAGATGATGCCGCCCTTAGTCCAAAGATTGTTCACGCCGCGATCGAGACCGATCGGCGTGTTCGGGCCGATATGACGATCATAGATCTCGCCATAATTACCGACCGCTTTAATGACCTGATAGGCCCAATCCTTGTTTAGGCCGAGGAAGCTACCGAAGTCGCCTTCTTCACCGAGGAGACGCTTGATCTCCGGATTGTCAGAGGATTTCATTTGATCGACATTGCCTTGCGTCACACCGAGTTCTTCCGCGACGACCAACGCATTGCGAACCCAACGTGCGATATCACCCCAAGTGTTATCGCCGTGGCGCACGACCGGGCCGAGCGGCTCTTTTGAGATAATTTCCGGTAGGACCATATGCGCATCTGGGTCTTTCAGAACCGAACGTTGTGCTGCAAGACCGGAGCGATCCGTCGTGTAAACGTCGCAACGATTTGCCGCATAGTTCTGACGGGCTTCCGCGGCGTCTTCGACAACGACGGATTTGAACTTCATCTTATTCGCACGGAAGTAATCCGCGAGATTGAGCTCGGTCGTCGTACCGGTCTGGATGCAGACCGAAGCGTCGTTGAGTTCCTTGGCGCTCTTCACACCGAGGTCTTTGCGAGCGATAAAGCCCTGACCATCGTAATATGTGACACCGACGAATTCGAAGCCGAGATTCACATCACGTTTGAATGTCCACGTCGTATTGCGGGACAGAATATCGATCTCGCCAGATTGCAATGCCGGGAACCGGGTCTTACCGGTCAACGGCTTATAAGTGACCTTATCAGGATCGGCAAAAACCGCTGCACTCATTGCACGGCAATAGTCGACGTCAAAACCTTTGAAGACACCCTTATCATCAGGCGCTGCGAAGCCGGCAAGACCTGTATTAACACCGCAGACCAGCTGCCCCCGTTTTTTAACACTATCTAATGTCGGGCTAGCCGCAGCGGCAGAACCCGCCGAGACCGCAACCGCCGCAACCGCGCCAAGCGCGGAAAGCACGAAACGATTCATTATTTGAACTCCCTGTTTAATTTTCCCGTTCCTACGAACGATGAACACCGAAAGATAATTCTATCGGTATCGCAAGTTTCCGAAAAAAAATTACACGGTGATTTCATCCGTCACAAGGCTGTCGCGCCACCAGGACTGCGCAATTACGGTTAATGGCATTCTACGTATCAATGAGTTAGTGTTAGACCCAACATGCAACTAAATGCGGCAAAGAGGCAAAATAGAATGAATGACTCTGGACCGAAAACTTGGTCGGATGCTACGTGGGATGTGATTGACCCGAGCATCGTCGGCATGGATTCCGAAGCCCTTGGGGCAACCGTCGAGTTTCACCGCGACGAGGAAGCCGACGCGGACCGCAGTTTATCCAAAGGTCTTCTGTCCGTGGCGGGTAACGCTGAGCCCGAACAATGGGCAGTCCTCCTGGGCCCGACAAAACCACGCGGCGATCCTAACGGTTTGGTGCTACGTCACGGGAAGCTCGCCGCATCTTGGGGTGATACGGAACGCGTCGACATGACCTTCAGCGCAACGAAAAGTTATCTCGCCGTCCTTACTGGGTTCGCCGTAGAGAAAGGGTTGATTAAGAACATCGATGAACCGATGCGAAATTACGCCCTCGATGATGGGTTCGAGTCGACGCAGAACCGCGACATCACCTGGCGTCATCTCCTGCAGCAAGCCAGCGAATGGGAAGGCACGTTGTGGGACAAACCCGACCTGGTCGACCGAAACAGAGTCGTCGGTGCCGGTGCGGACAATTCGAAGAAAGGCACGCACCGTGATCTGCAAAAACCCGGTACGTTTTACGAATACAACGACGTACGGGTGAACCGGCTGGCCTTATCCTTGATGCAGGTCTTCCGTCGGCCGCTGCCTGAAGTGCTGAAGGAATCCATCATGGATCCCATTGGTGCCAGCGATACCTGGGAATGGCACGGTTACGAGAATTCATGGGTGAAAATCGACGGCAAGCAAATGCAATCGGTCCCAGGTGGCGCGCATTGGGGCGGCGGATTATGGATTTCCAGCCGCGATCACGCACGGTTCGGATCGCTCATTCTCAATCATGGGCGATGGGGCAGTCAGCGGATCATGGGCGAAGGTTGGGTCGACGCTCTGTGCGAGCCGTCTCCGTGCAATCCCAATTACGGTTTCATGTGGTGGCTCAATACCGGGCGCACTCTCTTTCCAAGTGCTCCGGCATCCAGTTTCTTCGCTCTTGGTGCGGGTCAGAACATCGTCTGGCTCGACCGCGAACTTGATCTCGTCGCCGTTTTCCGTTGGATCAAACAAAAAAGCACGGACGGCCTGATCGGCAAGGTCATGGAAGCTATAAAATAGTCGCCGTCCACCTGAACACATAGCATTGCCAAGTCGCCCTTTCAGAGGATTTAATGACAGCGTCTCGTTCGTACGCGGCATCGAATTTGCGCTTGAAACCACAAAATTGATCAAGGCGATATACGAAAATGCTTGGTTGGGTTTTAGGGAAGCGGCGACGCAAGAAGCGTAAGAAAAAGCCGAAAGGGAAACGGCCAAGTTACGATCAGGCAAAGATCATCCTTGAGAATGGCGATGTCGCGGATCGGCGCGACCTCGCTATGCATGAAGATATCGAGCCGGAAATTCTATATTTCCTCGCCAATGACAAAGATCCCCTAGTTCGCCGCGAAATTGCCGATAATGACGGAACGCCCCTGCAAGCCGATATTATCCTGGCAAAGGATCCGGACGAAGAAGTCCGCAAGGAGGTCGCCCACAAACTTGGGCGTCTATTGCCGGACATTTCAGCCGATCAACAAGACAAGCTATCGAAGATGGCGCTCGATATTCTCGACACTTTGGCGCGCGATCAGATGCGAGACGTCCGCGCCATCGTCTCCGATGAAATCAAACACGCTCGAAATGTTCCGAAGAACGTTGTGCGCCGTTTGGCGGAAGATGCGGAATCCGTCGTCTCGGCCCCTGTTCTCGAATACTCACCGCTATTGAGCGATAAGGATTTGCTTGAAATCGTGGCATTGGGAATAGAGAGCGGCGCGATGACATCGATCGCCAAGCGCAAGGAGCTCCCGCAAGAAGTGGCCGACGCCATCATCGTAAGCGGTGACGATAACGCCATACCCGAGCTGTTGGAAAATAAGAGCGCTAAGATCAGCGAGAAAACCATCGACATGATTGCAATCGAAGCGGAGGGTCATGAGGAATGGCATCCACCCCTTGTCAACCGCGATAACCTGCCAGTCAGAACCGTGCGCCGGATTGCAAGTTTCGTGAGTGCCGCGTTGTTCGAGCGCCTGATCGAAAACAACGATGTCGAAGAAAAGGCGGTTGACGAAATGCGAATGGAGGTTCGCAAACGCATCGATTCCAACGAACTTCTGGACACGGAAACCGACACCGCGAGAGAAAAAGCGACGGAACGCGCGGAGAAACTGTTCAAACAAGGGAAACTTACGGAAGACGTCGTCAAGAAAGCCATCGACGTCAACGACAGCCACTTCACCCGTTACGCAATATCCCATATGTCCGGTCTGCCGTCCGAAGTCGTGACGAAAATGCTCGGCTCCGGTAGTGGCAAGGCCGTGACTTCCCTTTGTTGGAAAGCCGGCATGACGATGCGCATGGCGGTCCAGCTACAAAGAAAAGTCGCGAAGGTACCCCCTAAGTCACTCCTCCGGTCACGGGGCGGAAATGAATACCCGCTTACGGTCGACGATATGGAATGGCAAATCGAATTCTACGAACACTAACAAGCAAGGCCGAGCTTCCGTCTTAGAAATTCTCCACCCACGGCCGCAATTCCACTTCCCATGTCCAAGAGCTGCGGTGTTGTCGGTGGATATGCATATAGGTCTCCGCAATCGCATCCGGCTCCAACGTGCCGTCTTCTCCAAGCTTCGCGGCCCTTTCGTCGCCTGGGCCCGCGTTAATACCACCATCGATCACGAAATGCGCGACATGCACGTTCTGCGGTGCCAATTCTCGAGCCATGCTTTGACTGAGACCACGAAGCCCAAATTTACCCATCGCGAAAGCTGATGAGTTGGGATAACCCTTCACACTAGCCGATGCGCCAGTGAATAAAATTGTACCGCTACCGCGCTCGCGCATCTGCTTCGCGGCGTGATGGCCGACGAGGAAGCCAGCATAACAGGTCACAGTGATCGCCTTTTGCACGGCAATTGGATCAATTTCATGCACACCGCCTCGTACACGGGCACTGGCATTGAAAACAACCAAATTGGGCTCCCCTATATCTCCATTGACATCCTGGAACAGTTTTTCCACTTCCGCCGGATCGCTCGCGTCGCAAGCATACGTTTTCGCATTCGTCTCCGCCGCGAGTGCCCTCAACTTTTCCACGTTTCGTGCCGCCAAGGCGACGCTCATGCCTTCCTTATGGCAAAGCCGCGCCATCGAAGCACTCAACCCGCTCCCCACTCCCACAATCAGCACCTTCTCACCACTAGTCATTTACCGCCTCCCGAAAACTTTCCATTTCAACACATGTTACAATGAGCGTACGGAAGCGACGGTCGCGGACAAGTGAAAAATCGTTACCGCGTATCGATGGCTTGATCGGCCCATCATCAGTTAGGATGAATTCGTTACACAAACTTGGCGGAATGCCGTTCTCATTTTACTGATATCATGTGCCATGCACTCCGCGTCGGCACAGAGCAGTCTGGTCACCGAATGCGCACAACGCAAAGATCACCGCGCCATCGAAATATGTCGGCTCGCAGCCGAACAGAATGCGGATGATCCAAAAGTCTCGAAGTTACTCGCCAAAACGCTCATCAGGCACGGAGCCTTCGCCGAGGCGAGCGAAGTGCAGGGCACGATCGTCCAGCTACGCCCGGACGATTGGGCCGCGCAATACGACTATGCCGGAACGCTTGGTTTCGTGCGCCGATCAAGCGCGCGACAGCGCCGCGTCCGGATCACATACCCTCATATCAATCGGCCACCCTCATCTTCACGATGATGGGACAGCATGCGGAAGCTGTGTCGCAAACCCGCAAAGCGGCGGGACTCGGCAGCTCCGTCGCGATGTTTGATATGGTCCGCTATTATGCGGAAGGGCTCGGCGTCGAGAAATCCGATGCCGAAGCCTTCAGCTGGACGAAACAAGCTGCGGAAAACGGGCATCTATTGGCGATGAGAGAGATGATCAAGATTTTTCTTGAAGGCCGCTACGGCCAAGCACCCAACGACACCAAGGCCGTGGATTGGGCGACCCGCCAACGCGCAGCCAAGGGAAACCGTTAAAAGTTAGTTCTTCATCCCCGTGTATACGAGTTCGAGAAACTTCTTCGGCTTAAGAAATCCATTACCCCAATCAGCATCGAATTCCGCCGTCGGGCTGGCCGCATAAAGATATTCCAATTTCTTACCGCCAGCGACGGCAGCGGCGATACGCTTGCCGATACTATCGAGCATATTTCGATAAGCGATCAATTCAGCTTTATTCGAAAGCGGGCCATGCCCCGGTATGATTTTCGTCTTCGGGCCCGCCATCGCAATCACTTTGTCGGCAATTTTAATCACACCGTCGATCGAACCGCCGTGCTGGAAATCAATGAACGGATAGCGCCCATTAAAGTATGTATCGCCCATATGGATGACATTTGCACCGACAAAATGAACCACGGAGTCGCCATTCGTATGCGCGGCCGGAGCATGAAAAATCTGAATGGTCTCGCCATTTAAATGAAAGGTGACACCATCTGAGAATGTTACGATGGGTAACGCCACCTCTGGTGCTGCTGGAATTTTTTTCCCGAAAGCTTTCAGAAATTGATCGGCGCTCATTAGTTTGCGCACATTGTCGTGGGCAACAATGGCCACACCGGCCTTACCAAGATTCTCGTTTCCGCCCGTGTGATCGAAATGCCAATGCGTATTAAGGACAAAGCGGATCGGCTCTTCGGAAATTTTCCCGATGGCCGCTAATATTTTTGGCGTTAGCGGCGCAAATTGATCGTCGATCATGAAAACACCGTCCGGTCCCGCCGACAGACCAATATTCCCACCTTGTCCGACCAGCATATGAATGCCTTCACCAAGATCTGTAGCAGTTATCTGCACTTCCTTCTTCTCTTGAGCAGATAGTGAAGCAGCACCCATCATACTTACCGCGACAATGGCGCTTCCCATCAAAAAATTGCGCATGACTAAATCCCTTTGCCCTGACATCTGGTGGAGACGTTTCGGTAATTTATGCCTCAAGGCGACTTCATAAATCTACTCAAGACTCCGTGATCACAAAATCTCGTTGACCGCGCCAGTCGGGTGATCCCCTCTCAACGCTTCCAGAATACTCGTGGCCGCTTCTGCTTCGATGGCTTTTCGGACATCCGTAACGGCAGAGCCGATATGCGGCGTGAAGAGCGTTTTCTCAGGTTGCGCCAGCAATGTCTGCGGAATTTCCTGTGGCCGGTCTGGACGAGCCCAATCTTCAAACTCGAAAACATCTGCCGCATATCCCGCAAGCTGACCGTCGGCTAATGCGTCGGACACAGCCATCTCGTCAACGACGGAACCGCGCCCCGGATTCACCAAAATAGCCCCCGGCTTCATCATGTCGATAGCGACTCCATCAATCATATGCAGCGTCTCTGCAGTCAACGGCATGGCCAGGATGATAAAGTCAGCGCGGCAAATCAGCTCCTCAAATCCGGCACGTTTGAGATGCAATGAGGCGCCGGTCACCGGATCGAGCGCTTGGTCGTCCGCATAGAGAACCGTGGCGTCGAATCCTTGCAGCCGCTGAGCGATAGCCTGCCCGACTCGGCCCATTCCAACGATGCCGACTGTCCGCCCGGCAAGCCCCATCCCATAGAGCGTCGGCCGCCATGCGGCAAAGCGCCCGGCGCGAATATCTCGGTCGCCAATCATCACGTGTCGGGCAATTCCAATCAATAAACCGATCGCAAGCTCAGCAGTTGGCACGGTCAACAAATCATCCACGATTGTGACCCACACGCCTCGTCCGGTGCAGGCCTCGACGTCGAAATTGTCATAGCCTTTCAACGCACAGGCAACGATCTTCAATTTTGGGCATTGCGCGAGAAAATCATCGTCGATTGAGTCCGGCATAAACACCATCATGGCGTCAGCGTCACGACACCGTTTTATGATTTCATCCTCAGACAGCGAGGATTCGCCATCATTGGTGATGACATCAGTCCAATCCTCGAGCATCGCGACGGTTTCCGGAAAAACCCGATGGGTCAGGACAGTCTTTGGTCGATCAGCCATGGCGCTCTCCTACAACAGATATCCAGCGACAGCCTATCAGGCCGGGCGCAGAAACGTGTCGAAATTCTCATCGTGCATCCTACCCATCGCCTGGAAGAGCGGGTCATCCGCGATACCACCGCTTCCCAACGCCTCAACATAGCCACGCCAGAAAGCGCCCTCATCGAACGGCTTCCAGAAGCTGTACGGTGTATCCGGCAGGTACCTGCAATCAACGATAAACCTGCGATAAAAAAGATCGTTTGCGATTAGGGCCCGCGTCTGCTGTGTCTCGTCCTGGCTCATTTGCGGCCCTCGGGTTATCGCCTCCAAATAGGTATCCGCAGATTGCGGTTCCTCGCTAAAGCCATTGCCAGCAAAAAAACCGCGCCCCCCTAAGATGACAGGCATACCGCAACCGGCAAACTCCAGACCCACCTTGCCATTAACGGTAATCAGAAAATCCGCAAACTGCGCGAGGCTCGCCGTATTCAAACCTTCAGGTACCACATGAATGTGCGCCACATCTCGTGCGATCGCATAGGCTCTCGAGGCTGGTTCCAGATCGTCGGTGTAATGCGCCAAGTTTGGGTGAAGTTTTACCAACCAATCGATCTCCGGCTGATCGCGCACGACCTCAAGCGTTTGGATATACCAATCGTAAAAATCATCAAATAGAAGCCCCGGTGAGAAATGATTAGCGTCGGGAAAAGCATGCAGCATGAGCAATCCTTTCGGTCGCTCAACATCAAGCCCCATCGACCGGCCGAGCTCCTGGGTCGATATTTTGCGCCGCTCCGGCGAATATCCCTCTTCATTCAGATACTCGAACTCATTGCCGCTGCCGCCCATACGTCGATGCAGTGTCTCTTCAGCGGTTCGGATGGCGGCCTCACCCTCTTCCCTCAAAACTCGATCAATATGACCCGGTATGATTCTGGTCATCACATCCGACGCCGCCTCCACACCCTGACGGCGTTGGATACGCATCCCCTTACCGCCGTAGCGCGCGTAAATATCCGCCCCATGCTCTGCCGCTAACCGAGCCAAAATACCAAAACGGAGATAGACCAGATGTCCCATAACTGCGGCACCTACTTCCTCGACCTGCAATAGGCGATCAAAGAGCGCATAGTAATTCAGCATAAGCGCAACATAAGCCCGTAAATCGTCATCGACCTCGTGCATCGTTACCTGACGGGTTTCCCGCAAATAAGTGTCATAGAGAAGATCGCCGACCGGCAAACCGTTCACGTTCAACCCCAAGACCCGGCGTCGCAACTCATGACCGGTTAGCCCTTCCAATTGTGCGATAATCTGCACCGCTTCCGGGCGGACGTCTTTCGCGGCCTCATCGCGCACGAACGTGAATTGCTCAATTCCGAAACTGCGTGCTAATAGAATTATTTTTTGATCCGTTGCACTGGATACCAGTGCCCATGGTTTCAATCCGCGGGTCAATTCCAGATACTTCCCAAGGATCAGATTGCCGAGGTAGTAAACCGGGTGATCGACCAGCAAGTCCACTAAGACACGCTTTGGTTTCACGTTGGCACCGCCAGCTGACTGCCGTCGCCAAAAACGGATGCCGTGTGAAATTGCCTGCTCGAATGCGGCCGAATCGTCGGAAGGGCTCTCTGCGGACAAGCAGTTGGACTCCCAGGTATAAAAGGACGAATTCCATAGTGCCAGCCCCGATACCCGGGCGCAATTCGATGTGCCACAGTGCAACAGGTTTCCCCCTGCGTCCTACGACATAGCTTTGTTCCAGGTCAGGGAAACAGCAAAAAAGGCTCCTAAATATGGGTGGATTTCTCGATGGTAAGGCGGCGGTCATTACCGGCTCGACAAGCGGCATTGGGCTTGGATACGCCCGCGCGATCGCTAAAGAAGGCTGCGACATTCTGCTGAACGGTTTCGGCGACGCGCCCGATATTGAGAATGCGCGGTCCGCTCTCGAATCCGATTTCGGCGTGAAAGCGATCTACCATGGCGCCGACATGCGCAAGCCCGACGAAATCAAGACAATGATTGATACCGCGACCGATGCCTTCGGCAAAGTCGATATCTTGATCAATAATGCGGGCATGCAACATCGCGCCTCGATCGAGGAATTTCCGCTCGACGTTTGGAATGACATGTTCGCCGTCAACGTGACTTCCGCCATGCTGACAACACAAATGGTGTTGCCGCAAATGAAGGAGCGTGATTGGGGCCGGATCATCAACACGGCCTCTGTCAATTCGCAGATCACGTCACCAAACACGTCCGGCTACACCGCCTCGAAGCACGCCATTATGGGCCTCACGCGAGCCGTCGCACTGGAAACCATCATGACCGGTGTCACCTGCAACGCAATTTGTCCCGGCACCGTGCGTACCAATTTGAGCGAACACCGGATCGAAACGTTTGCCGCAGAACGACAGAAATCGACGGAAGACGTGATCGACGAGTATCTCGAGCAGAAGATGCCTTACCATCAGGCTATGAAGCGTTTCATCACCGTCGAAGAAATTGCCGCCGGCGCCATCTATCTCTGCAGCGATGCAGGTGCCGCGATGCGCGGCGCGGCCTTCACCATCGATGGCGGTTGGACCATTCGATAAGAGTTACCGGAACACACGGCATGAATAGAATAGGCGTCGATGTCGGCGGCACTTTTACCGACTTTACCTTGCTCCACGAAAAAGCGGGCAAACTGTATTACCACAAGACGCCGTCTACGCCCGGCGAGCCGTCGGAAGCCGTCGAGATCGGGTTATCGGAACTGATTGAGACTCATAATATCGATCCGTCTGAAATAGGATACCTGGGCCACGGCACGACTGTCGCCCTCAACATGTTGCTGGAACGCCGAGCGCCAACAATTGGTCTATTGACCACCAAGGGCTTTCGCGACGTCCTCGAGATCGCCCGCCAAATTCGCCCTCATCTCTATGATTACGAAATAACGCGCCCGGAACCCTTGGCCCGGCGGGCCCATCGCATCGAAATACCGGAACGTATCGCCGTTGACGGCCGTGTCCTGACACCTCTCGATCTCGATTCCGTCGAGGCCGCCGCCCTGCAACTTCGGGATGCTGGTATCACTTCTGTCGCGATCTGTTTCCTGCATGCCTATCAGTTTCCCGAACACGAACAAAAAGCCGGCGATATCGTTCGGCGTATTTTGCCCGATGCCTTTGTCAGCCTATCAAGTGAAGTTTTGTCGGAGTTTCGCGAGTACGAGCGCACATCGACGACCGCGGTAAACGCTTATGTCGGGCCGCGCATGAAAGCTTATATCGGCAAACTTGAAGATCGCATCGCCGATTTCGGCATCGACCGTTCCCCTTATATCATCCACTCGAACGGTGGATTGCTCACCATCGAGGCGGCGGCGACCTTTCCCGTCCGCACGTGCCTTTCCGGCCCTGCCGCCGGTGTTGTCGGCGCCGCTGCCGTTGCCAAAGCAGCGGAACAACCCGACGTTTTGGCCTTTGACGTTGGCGGCACGAGCACCGATGTCTCCTTAGTTCTGAATGGACGGCCGCTTTTCACGTCGGAACGGACGGTGGCTGGCCACCCCGTCAAATCACCGGCAATCGACGTGAACGCAATCGGCGCCGGTGGAGGCAGCATCGCTTGGATCGACGGCGGTGGCGCCCTCAAGGTCGGACCGCACAGCGCCGGTGCCGACCCAGGCCCCGTCGCATATGGACGCGGCGGCGAAGAGGTCACATTGACGGACGCCAATATCGCGCTCGGTCGGTTGAACCCAGGAGCCCTTCTCGGCGGCCGCATGGCCATGGATGCCGATGCGGCACGCCGCGCCATTGAGGACAAAATCGCCAAACCGCTCGGCCTTTCAATTGAAGACGCCGCCATCGGCATTATCCGGGTCGCGGCCTCGGGCATTGCCCGCGCCATCCGCTCCGTTGCTTCCGCCAAGGGTCACAACCCAGCGGAATTTGCACTCTTCGCCTATGGCGGTGCCGGACCGCTGCTGGCCTCCGACGTCAACGATGAGGTCGGTTGCGGGCGCATCCTCATCCCCCGAGAACCCGGCACACTTTGTGCGCGCGGCATCTTACTTTCTGATCTCACTTTCGATTTCGTCCGTACCATCCTGCGCCGAGCCGAGGAGGATGGCTGGCGACGGGTCCAGGAAGCCTTCGACGCTCTGGAAGCTCAAGCAGAAGAATGGCTCGCGAAGGATGACGTCCCGATGGAAGCCCGCTCGTTCCGTCGGTACGTGGAAGCGCGCTACGAAGGTCAAAGCTTCGAAGTACGCGTGGAGTTCGATTGCCCTGTGTCTGAAGTTTCCCTGAAGACATTCGTCGCCGCTTTCCACGCAGAGCATAAGGCGCAATACAGCTACGACATCCAAGAGCGGAATGTCGAGATCGTAAATTGCCGCCTGGAAGCCGTCGGCGAAACACCAAAACCACCGATGCAAAGCGCGGAAGGCGACGGAGATGCCTCTGCCGAGATCGGCAAAAGGCGCGTTCATTTTGGCTCTAATGGCGGCTGGCTTGAGGCCACCGTCTACGACCGCTCGAAATTGTCACAGGGCGATGCAATCGCCGGCCCCGCTATCGTCGAGGAAATGAGCTCAACAAGTGTTATCCCACCAACCTATCGCATCACCGTCGACAAGATCGGTAACCTGGTTCTGGAGCCAAGCACATGACGACCCCTTCGGACGAAAGAGTCATCGACGCCATTGAAATCGAAGTCTTCAACAACCGGGTCCTCGCGATTATCGAGGAGATGGGCGCCAAACTCGTCCGCTCTTCGTTTTCGCCAAATATCAAGGAACGCCGCGACTGTTCCGTGGCTTTGTTCGACGCCAGCGGTCGCTCCATTGGACAAGCAGCGCATATCCCAATCCATCTGGGGTCGCTAAAAGGCGGTGTCGATGCCGTCTTGCGGGATTTCCCCATGGAGGAGATTTATCCAGGCGACGCGTTCGTCTGTAATGACGCGTATCTCGCCGGTGGCACGCACCTGCCGGACATCTCAATCATCACTCCGATCTTCTATGACGGCAAAATTAAGT
Organism: Alphaproteobacteria bacterium; assembly: GCA_049601975.1. Classification (GTDB taxonomy): domain Bacteria; phylum Pseudomonadota; class Alphaproteobacteria; order UBA8366; family UBA8366; genus UBA6544. The sequence continues at coordinate 50,231 of JBMYRC010000005.1, forward strand.
TCTTTGCAGCGTGCCTCGGTCATCATGCGGATGTCGGCGGCTCCGTACCCGGGTCGATCAGCCCCAGCGCAGCCAGCATTTTCGAGGAAGGCATCCGTATCCCTCCAGTCAAAATGGTCCACAAGGGCGTGCTCGATAACGGTATCATGCAGATGATCATCCAGAACACGCGGGAGCCGGAAGATCGATTGCTCGACCTCAAGGTTCAGATCGCAACCAACACATTGGGGGCGGAACAAGTCGTCGCACTCGTCGAGCGTATGGGAAGCGAAGCTGTCGACCGGGCAGTCGAAGATTTGATGATATATACCGCACGCCGACTACGGGCGCGGATCGCCGACCTAAAGGACGGCACGCATAGCTTCACAACGTGGATGGACGATGACGGATTCGGCGGCGAAAAGCTGCCGCTCGCGGCCACCGTGACCGTCGAGGGCGACCGGATGCACCTCGATTTTACGGGTTCCGGGCCACAATCGCGCGGCGGTTATAACATCATGCCGACCGGCGTGATGGCGACGGTCGCCTATGCGATCAAAGCCTTGCTCGATCCGGAACTCCCGGCAAACAGCGGGTTGTTTGATGCCATCGAGTTCACCGCGCCCGAAGGGACCATCGTCAATCCTCACTATCCGGCTGCGGTCGGTGCACGAACCACGACATGCCAGAAACTTTCCGGCGCGGTCTTTGGTGCATTCGCCGGATTATTACCGCCGGAGAAAGCCATGGCATCCTGCCACGATGTCCTGGGCGCAATGGTATTTTCCGGCAAATCAAAGAAACACGCCGGCACCTATGTCTACTTGGAAACGCTTGCAGGTGGAAACGGGGCGCGGGACGCCCTTGACGGTATGGACGGCGCCCACTGCCACATCACGAATTCGCTAAACATGCCCGCCGAAGCAGTCGAGCATGAATATCCGTTGATGGTTGAGGAATATACCTTGGTCGTCGATTCCGGTGGTGCCGGGCGACACCGAGGCGGCATGGGCGTCGCTCGGGACGTTAAAATTCTCGCGGACGCCACAACCTTCTCCGGTCGGGCGGACAGCTATCTCACTTCTGCGGAGGGCTATGCGGGTGGGAAACCGGGTGGCAATTGTCGGATCGTGCGAAATCACGGTACCAATCGCGAAGAGGCCATGGCACCGAAACAACGCCTGCTCACGCTTGACGCTGGAGAGACAGTGCGGATGGAAACACCGGGAGGCGGCGGTCTCGGCAATCCGCAAGATCGTGATATCGTCGACCTCGCTCATGATTTGGAAGACGGCCGCATGCGGGAAGCCACCGCGCGGCGCGATTATGGCGACGACATGGTTGACCGGGCCTTGGTCCATATCGGATAAGCCGCTCGACCTTTCACCGAGTGTGGTGGAAGATGACGAATCCGAATTGCATTGAGGGAGAGTACCGATGGCACGCGTCGAAACCGTCAATCAACTGCGTGAGATTTACCGCCAGCCAAAGGGTCGCGCGGCGCAAAAGGTCATTCCGCAACTAGAGAAACACAGCAAACACATCATTGAGCTGTCACCGTTTATGGTGATCTCGACAACCGGTGAAGACGGCATTGCCGATGTATCCCCGCGGGGCGATGCCCCCGGATTTGTAAAAATCCTAGACGATCAAACCATCGCAATCCCAGATCGCCCCGGGAACAACCGGCTCGACACTCTTACCAACATTCTCGCGAACCCGGCTGTCGGCACGATATTTTTCGTCCCCGGTGTCGATGAAGTTCTACGCATCAACGGAGATGCGGAGATTCGAGACGATGCAGACCTCCTCGCGCAATTCGAGATGAAGGGAAAACTTCCCGCCACCGTGCTCGTCATCAAAGCACGGGAGATCTATTTGCATTGCGCGAAGGCAATCATGCGCTCCGGTCTTTGGAAGTCCGAAACGCATGTCGAGCGCTCAGTGCTGCCGACCATCGGCCAAATGATCGTCGATCAAATTGGCGGCGATCGCCCCGAAGAAACCCATGCGGATGTGAAGCGCGAGTACGAGAAAGTTTTGTACTAGCGCTCCGTCCTGGGCCCTCCTTACCGGCCTTTCCAGTTCGGATCGCGTTTCTCGGCGAAGGCTTTCGGGCCTTCAATCATGTCCTCGCTATTGCGCAGCACGTTGACGCTCTCGTATTCCGCCAACATCGCTTCTTCGACGGACGCGTGCTCCAAACCACGACGTACCACATCAAGGCTGGTGCGGATAGAGACCGGTGAGCATTTCTCGATTTCGGCCGCGAACCGTTTGGCGGCGCTCAAAGCTTCGCCTTCCGCCACGAGTTCGGTGACGAAACCAATCTCAAGGCCTTCCGCCGCCGGAACGTGACGGCCCGTCAGGATCATGCCCATCGCCTTCTTCTGCGGTATGGCGCGGGGCAGTCGGTGCAAACCACCCGCGAGTGCCGCCAATCCGACACGGGGCTCCGGTAGCGCAAAGCGGGCATTCTCTGCCCCGATGATCACATCGCAAGCCAGCGCGAGCTCGAACCCGCCGCCCATGGCGACACCATTCACTGCCGCGATCATCGGCTTGGTGCGGTCAAAACGCTCAGTTATGCCGCCGAAACCGCTTTTCGGCTTATCGCGTGTCCCGCCTTCGGCTTGGAACTTAAGGTCATTACCGGCACTGAACGCCCGGTCACCTGCTCCCGTCAAAATACAAACCCAGAGATCCGGATCGGCTTCGAAATCGTTGAACACTTTGTCGAGTTCAAAATGCGCCGGCGAATGCAACGCATTCATGCGCTCTGGCCGATTCAACGTAACCGTAAGAACGTGCCCGTCAGTTTCCGTATAACTGAATTCACCCATCTTCCTGCTCCCTATTTTCTTGTCAGTACAATTCTAAAGCTGTTTGTCGCCGATAAAAGCGCCGTCCGAGATCAGACGATCTTGCAAGGCGTTGCGATCAATATCAGCCGGTTTAACTCTGCCACTACGCGCGAGTTCGGCTGCCGTACCGACCGCTTGCCCCATCGCGAAACAGGGACCGCTGACGCGCAATGATGCCTGGCCTTCAGGTGTCGTCGAAGCGCACCGGCCCGCGACCAGTAAATTATCGACACCTTTGGGCACCGTCGTCCCATAGGGGATCTGGTGATATCCACGACCGGCTAGAAAGGTCCATTTCGCCGAACCATGCAGATGCTGCTCAAGCGGCCAACCGTTACAGCCGACAGAATCGTCAAAATCCCGGCACGATAAAACATCATCCTTGGTCAGGACATATTCGCCAACAATTCGCCTTGTCTCTCGAATGCCAATTTGCGGGGCTGTTTCCAATAAATACGCATCTTCGAAACCGGGCACTCGTTCCTTCAGAAACCGGAAATATTCCTGCGATTGCTTGCGACCCTCGACTTCCGCGAAACTCAAATCGTCCCAATTGCTACCATCGACTGGTGCGCCATCGCGACTGATCTGCGTGAGGTTGGCCCGCCATTCGCCTGCATGAGCTTGCGAGCCGAGCACGCCGGTTTTGCGCGGCAAATCAAAGTCGTCGCTCGCTGCGGCGATGAGCTCGGTCAGGTTCGGCTTGCCCTCTCGGTGTACTCGTTCGTCGTCCGCATTGGCGATCCGGAACATCGTTGTCGGATAGGCCATGAAGCCGGTCGCGTCACCTTTTTCGTATTCCGCCCCCGACCAATAGGCGAGGTCCGCATCACCCGAGCAGTCGATGAACATTTCCGCCTTGATCGCGGCGCGCCCCGATTTCGTCTCCACGATCACCGCATCGATCCGCCCACTATCCATTGCGACACCGACAGCGGTGCTGTGAAAACGAATGTCGACCCCCGCAGATAGCAACAAATCATCCGCCGCCATTTTATAGGCCGCCGTATCATAGGCTTGAGCCGCGATATCGTGACCGCCATCAGAGGCCGGCACTGGATGCGGTTCCCGCAATCCCCCAAGGCGATCCAGGCGCGCCAGGATATCGTCCGCGACGCCGCGCACGACCTGTTGCACTGACCCGTTTATACTCGCGTGCAAACCGCAGAAATTGGTGACCATTGCGGCGGTACCCATGCCGCCAAGAAATCCGTATTTCTCGAGCAAAAGCGTACGCGCACCGGTTCGGGCCGCCGCTGTCGCCGCTGCGATACCCGCCGGACCGCCGCCGAGGATGAGAATTTCAGTTTCCGCTACGACTTCCGTCTCACGGGCAGGTTCCAAGATAACAGCCATGGGTATGACTTAGCGCGCAAAGGACCTTGCGACCAGATGCCCAATCGACGCGGATATCAGTAGCGCGCCGTGAGCGTCGAAGCACTGCCATCAGCCTGGACAGTCGAGACGGCCGCCGCAAGATCACGCAAATACGTCTCGCGTATCGGCGCATGTAACATCGACAGCATCGCGTGCATGCCTTTCGGCCGCTGGGTCAATCCGGGCACCCAATCCGAGCCGGCCATTTGCTCCGCTACGCTAAAAATATCGACCTCATCCGATCCAAAATTAATGATGGTGAGATCTGGTTTAGCGTGCATTCGAAGGTCCGGAATCGCTTCGATACCGGCGACATAGCCGTCAACCATCTCCATTAGATCGGCAGCGACTTGGGTGTAACCCTCAATTCCGAGGTGCTTGAAAACCGCCCATGCGCCAGCAATTCCACCCGCCGGGCGGGTACCAACGAGGGTCGATGTCGTCATCCGACCATACGTCCACGGATCGACATCAAAAATCTGGAGCTGAAAATCTTCTTCCGCGCGATACAAGACGGTCGAAGACGGCTTCGGCGCAAAGCCGAATTTGTGGAGATCGGCGGAAAGCGACCGCACACCCGGAACCGCAAAATCAAAATCGGGAAACACCCGCCCTAACCGTTTGACGAATGGCGCCAGATACCTGCCAACACAGGCATCCACATGCAGCCAGATATCCGTATCGAGAGCTATTTCGCCCAACTCCGCGATGTCATCGACTACCCCATGGGGGAAACACGGCGCGGACCCGACGATCATGATTGTATCATCGTCGACGGCTGCTTTCATCGCGGACGGTTCGGCCCTGAAGTCTTCGCGTAGCGGCACGCGCTTCACCGGGATATCCATTGAGTCACCCGCCTTGTCGAAAGCCGGATGCGCGCTTGCCGCCGCAACAATATTAAATGGGCCTTTGCGTCCTTTAGCCCCCCGTGCCCATTCTCGGCAGGCACGCACCGCCATGAAAATACTCTCCGTGCCGCCCGTGGTCATTCCGCCGCCCGCTCCTTCGGGAGCCTCAAACAGGTCGAGCGCCATTTCCACGACTTCGCGCTCCATCCTGGCGACGCTATGAAAGGCCCGTTTGCCGCCCAAGGCATTTTCCGCGAAAAATTTAAAATAGGCGTTGCGCCCGACCTCATACGCCTCGTCGGTTGCCTTAAAGACATAGAGCGGCACGCGCCCGTCACGCCAACGTTGGTCTCCACTCGCCATTTCCTACAGCTGCGGCTCGATATCCTCCCAACCGATGCCCTTCTCCGGAAACGAAACGCGAGTGTCGGACATGGAACTCTCCTTATGAGACCGGAAGGGACGCGGCGACGCTCGCGGCTTCACCAGCCGCACTCGCGAGCTGGCCGGAGTATCCCTGCCGCACCGCGCCCACCGCATAGACGCCTTCGACATTTGTGGCGAAGGAGGAATCTGTCTTCACGAAACCGGCGTCGTCGCAGTCCAACGATCCCGCTAAGAATTCCGTATTCGGCTTAAGGCCGACAAATACGAAGACGCCGGAGCATGCGAAATCTTCCGCATCACCACCGCCCGCAGGTATAAGTTTCACACCCTCGACACCATCGCTGCCGGTAATCTCGGAAACCAGGGTCTCCCAACGAAAGGTGAATTTAGGATTTTCAGCTGCGCGCGTAACGTAAGATTGTTTGGCCCGCAAACCGTTGCCGCGCGTCACCAAAGTGATCTCGCTGGCGTAATTCGCCAGATGCAATGCTTCCTGCAAAGCGGAATCCCCGCCACCGACCACCACGACCTTCTGGTCGACAAAGAACCCGGCATCGCAATCCGCGCATTGCGAGACGCCGCGACCAAACAAACTCTCCTCACCAGGAACACCCAAGGATTTCAGACGGGCGCCCGACGCCAAAATAACATGCTTCGCCTTTTGGGCGCCCATACCTGTTGAGACGGTCTTAATATCACCATCAACCGAAAGGGCCGTGGCCATGTCGGGTACAATTTCGACGCCCAGGTCCAGGATGGCTTCCAATTGTCCGGAGGCCAGCTCAGCGCCGCCGACCGTTCCCATCGCAGGATAGCCGTCGAGCGCACTGACGTTTATCACCAGTCCACCCATATGGCCGCCTTCGTCGATACACACGACGGCCATGCCACGCAGCGCCGCATGATGCGCCGCCGTCAGTCCTGCCATACCGCCACCGATCACCACCACATCGTATGGATCGCCAGGTCGCCTCATTTTCGCATCTCCTCTTCAATCGGTTGCCAGCCGGACGGCAAGACAATCTCTTTCATAATACGACAATCGGGATATCCCCATGTTGGGAAATAAGCTTGCTGGGCAATTGGGATATCCCCGCCCGCGACCACCAATGTTATTTGGTCCGGATCGGCGACGGGTGGTACCCTGCCTTCTTCGATCGCCGCGATGGCCCATGCGGGCCATTCCTTCGCCTTGCCCGCATTTCGATAAATCCAAAGCGATTTGAGCGTCTCGGACGATATGCGACCATTCTCATGCAGCCAACGGCGGGCATCGACCTTAGAAACACCTTCCTTCGCTAAAGCGGCCGCCGTGGCGGGAGAAATCGCCACTGTGACGACACCGCCATGGAGCCAAGAAAAAGCCGACGCGGCAGAGCCCATTACGCTTGCCACTTCCTCCAATCCGCCGGTCACATTAATGGCACTTTCAGCCCGCAATACGGTGACGACATTTTGGTCCGCCCTGAAACCTTCATCCACGTGAAATGGTGTCCAGGGGCTTTGCGCCTCGTTTTCCGCAAAGCAGAGCGTATAGCGCCCCGGCTGCCCAAGCCCCGCGAAGGCGACAACCGCCGGCCAACCGCCACCGATATTCTGCATGATCAGACGCAGTGCCCGCCCGATGGTCGCGTTGGCGCGCCAACCTGGTCCGAGACATCCAAATCCGTCGTTCATAACGATCTGCCGGGCAATCGGGCCGTTTACCAGTATCAACGGCGTCACATTCTCGTCCGTTGTTTGTACACCGCGCAAATTAAAACCTGGTTCAGCAATCGCCTGAACTGCGGCCAGAACGATTGGAAAATAATCGGGACGGCAACCCGCCATAACCGCATTGATGGCGATCTTTTCGACCGAGGCGACACCCTTGAGCGGGTCCAACTCTCCAATTACCACATCGCGGGAGAGCGGGGAGTAGTCGAGCATTTCCTCAACCCGGCCCGTGGTCGGCGGCACAACCGGCAGCCCATCTGTCCATCCTCGAAGATCATAAAGCCGCGCGACTTCACTGGCGGGATCTATACCGCGAACGACTTCGACGCGTTGGCGCGAGAATTCCGCAACCAGCGGCCATCTGTCCCCCATGTCTCGTTCTTCGACGCGGGCGCGCAGCGTGTCGTCAATCCAAGCCCCGGACGCAGTTTGTCCGGATGGGTTCAATATCCAAAGAGGTTCTGTCATGCGATACGGTACTTTTTCATCGGCACCGTTGCTGATCTATGGCGAAATCGCCAAGCGGACAGTTTTACGCAGATTTTAGTCGGCGGCGTCACGCACGGCGTTTAGTTCGCGATCGTGCGTGCGGATGAACTCCTTGACCTTCGGCGCAATCTCCCGGCGCCATTTGCCGCCGTTAAAGACACCGTAATGTCCAACGCCTTTCTGCAAATGATACATCTTCTTTTCATCCGCCAGGTTCGGCGTGATATCGAGTGCCGCCTTCGTTTGGCCAATTCCGGAAATGTCATCGAGCTCGCCCTCAATACAAAGGATGGCGGTGTCGGTGATCTTCTCGGTTTTGACAGGGTGCCAGCGGTGCACCATCTCACCCTTCGGCAGGGCATGATCTTGAAACACCACCTTGACCGTCTGCAAATAGAACTCAGCCGGTAAGTCCATGACCGAGCGATATTCCTCGTAAAAGGCGCGCTTGCGGTCGGCGGCGTCATCGTCACCTTGCACCAAATGCTGGAACAACTCGTGGTAAGACGCCACATGCTTATCGAAATTCATCGCGATGAAATTCGTCAGCTGTATGAAACCCGGATAAACCTTCCGAAATGCGCCGGGATAGGGCGGTGGGACGTCGACGACTACATGCCGCTCGAACCAATCGATACTATGTTCTTTGGCGAGCTTATTAACTTGGGTTGGGGATTTGCGGGTATCGATGGGTCCACCGATCATCGTCAAGGACGCCGGCACACAATTGTCTTGCCAGCCTGACATAATCGACGTCGCGGCAAGCGCAGGAACCGACGGTTGGCAAACCGCCAACACATGAGTATTCGGCCCTAGGAAATGTAGGAAATCGACCAGATAGTCGATATAATCGTCGAGATCGAAACTGTCGTCGACCGCAGGGATCATGCTGCTATCGCGCCAGTCGCTGACGTAGACGTCGTGATCAGGCAACATCGCCTCGACGGTACCGCGCACCAAAGTTGCGAAATGCCCGGAGAGCGGTGCAAGGATCAATAATTTCGGATCATTGCGCTTTGCAGCGCGCTTGAAATGGGTCAGATCGCAATAGGTTCGCTCGATCGCGGTCTCGATTGTGATTTCTACCTTGCGACCGTCGATTTCCGTCGAGTCGATATTCCACTCGGGTTTGCCGTAGCGCTGCGTGAAATGCCCCACCATATCGACCGCGGAGCCCATGATTCGACCGGCTGGCACATGGCTCAGCGGATTAAACGGGTTGTTCAGCGCGACTTTCGCGCCTTCCGCCATCAATTGAACAGGAGCAGCCCAAAGCCGCTGCATTTCATAGAGATAATAGAGCATTCGCTGACTTTCCCATACCAATCAATACAGTCATTGTACAATGTCCATAGCTATAACAAAATGGATTTTTGCTGCGCTGCACAACCCCGTTTTAGATTTATTTTCTAAGGGTTAAGAAATACTTAACCATTTTATTCCGCAGCGCGGTAATCTTCGTCCAGAACTTTCTCTCGCATCGTGACGAATTCTTCCGCCGACGTTGGATGGATGCCGATCGTCGAATCGAAGGTCGCCTTAGTCGCGCCCGCTTTGAGCGCGATGCCGATCCCTTGAATGATCTCTCCCGCTTCGGGGCCGACCATATGGACGCCAAGAACCACATCCGTCTCCGGGTGTACGATCATCTTCATCAGGGTCCGCTCGTCCCGGCCCGTTAACGTGTGTTTCAGGGCCTTGAAGTCGGACATATAGACATCGACCTTGCCATGCTTATCCCGCGCTTGCGCCTCGGTCATACCAACGGTCCCAATGCTCGGTTGGCTGAAGACAGCGGTTGGAATATTCGAATAATCGACCGCGCCCGCCTTGTCGTTGAAAAGAGCATTCGCGACAACCATCCCTTCCGCCAAGGCCACCGGCGTCAGTTGCACCCGGTCTATGACATCGCCGAGGGCGTAAATCGACGGCACAGAGGTTTTGAAACCTTCATCAACGACAACCGCACCGCCTTTGCCTAATTCAACTCCCGCTTCCTCTAGACCAATGCCGCTCGAATTCGGCGCTCTACCGGTTGCATAGAGGATGACGTCGGTCCGCATCTGGGTTCCGTCCTCAAAGTCGGCAATCAACTCATCGCCGTCTTTCTCAATCCGCGCGATATTCGCGTTGAACCGAAGATCCACCTTTTGTTTGCGCATCTCATCGGCGAGATGATGTCGCACGTCTTCGTCGAATCCGCGCAGAAAATGCGGCCCACGATAAAGCTGCGTCACGTCAACGCCCAATCCATGAAAAACACCGGTCAATTCGACCGCGATGTAACCGCCGCCGACGACGATGGCCCGCTTTGGAAATTTCTCCATGTGGAAAAACTCGTTCGAAGTGATCGCATGTTCCTTGCCCGGGATATCGGGCACCACCGGCCAACCACCGGTCGCGACCAGGATATACTTTGCGGTTACCTGCTTGCCGTCGACTTCGACCGTGTGCGGATCGACGACAGTCGCGCGCGCATTAAAAATATCGACCCCAGCATTGCCGAGCATATTCTCGTAAATGCCATTGAGGCGGGTGATTTCCTTGTCTTTGTTGTCGCGCAAGGTTGGCCAATCGAATGTCGTCTCACCGACCGTCCAGCCGTATGCTGCCGCGTCTTCGAAATCATGCGCAAAATGAGATGCATAGACGAAGAGCTTCTTTGGGATACAGCCGACATTGACGCAAGTTCCGCCCATATAGCGGTCTTCCGCCGCCGCGACCTTTGCGCCGAAATTCGCCGCGAAACGGGCCGCGCGAACGCCTCCCGATCCAATCCCGATCACAAACATATCGTAGTCAAACTCGGCCATAGCACCCTTCTCCTCAATATCGTCCCATTCGCGTGGACGCGATTCTATATACTTTCCGTCATTCGAATGAAACCTTGGAACGCTGCTCGTCCGCCAAGGTTTCGTGTCAGAATACCGAACCCGGTTCTCTCCCGTCGATCACCCTGTCTCAATACATTGATGCCGGAGGGAGTGATTTGGTTACGCGAGATGCGATTTAGTCGGTATTTCGCTCCTGCGACAACTCAATCGGCGCGCCGTGCGGTGTCGCCAAGTAAGCGCGTCGCCATTCCTCTTTGCGCCGCGCCATATCGGACACGCCCAGCAATCCCTTACTTGCGACAAGCGTCTCCAACGCATTAAGCCAATGTCGATAATAGGTGTCACCGAGGTCTCGGTCGCCATCAGCCTGTGCACGATCTATTTCGGACGCCAGGGTCGCCGCCCACTCAACCCACGTGAACACACCTGCCTCGTTCAACCGTACCGCCATCGCAAAGGCATGCGCTTCCCACGGCTCTCTGAAGACCGGCTCGCTGCCATCGCGCGGCATTCCCGCGAAGAGGTTTAAATCGGGGCCACGAGCGCTCATCACACCGACTCCAGATGCGACTCCCACAAATCGACCCGCACCAGGTCCAGGGAATTACCGTTGGCGCCCCACAGCTCATCACCGCCGAATTGAACGCTATAGAGATGCTGTCCCTCTTTCGTGCCATGCGCGTTTTTATCCGCGAAAATGTGGACACCGTGATCGAATTCAACCGTCCCGGTCTTCCCCCGCGCATATCGCGGCGCACGAGTATGGCCGTCCGGATGGATATTCACGACACGGACACGGTCACCCGGACGAAACCGCGGCTCCAGCGGGATATCCAGGGTCGCCGGCCCGCCCTTGGTGAGCGCAGATTCCACATTCTTCGCCGCTAAAATTCGCACGCCGTCGGTTTTACCGATCGGCGCTGCCGTGCGCAATTCTTCTTCACTCACAAGCCCGGCTTCGACGAGCAGCGTTTCCAATCCTGCCAGCCAGTTTTCGTAATATGTATTGCGAAGATAGTCGGCCGGATGCTGTCGCTCACGCGCGTGGCGTCCTTGATCGATATTCCATTTGCCGAGAAAGCCCGCCGCCAGATTAAGCGCGAAGGCCCGCCGTTCCCATTCTGCATGGAATACGGGCTCTTCATTCTCCGGCTCCGGATGGATGGCTCCGAGACCGTGCATACCGCCCAAATCATGACCGCCATTCATCAGCTTTCACCCGGCGCCGGCGGTGACACGATCTCAACACCAATCATCGAGTTGCGCGTCACCAAGGCCTCCAATCGATCCGCGGCCCAATCCTCCGTACCCTCCGGCCGTAGGGGCAACACAAGATAGCGCATCTCCGCGGTCGAGTCCCAAACGCGGACTTCCATATCTTCCGGCAACTCGGTCCCAAACTCCCGTAACACGCCGCGCGGGTCCGCCACGACACGGGAGCGGTAAGGCGCGGCTTTGTACCAAACAGGGGGCAATCCCAACACCGGCCACGGATAGCAAGAACACAAGGTGCAAACGACCACGTTATGGAGCGACGGCGTGTTCTCTACCGTCATCATGTGCTCGCCTTGGCGGCCGGTGAAACCAAAAGACGCGATCGCTTCCGTCGCATCTTCCAGAAGCCAAGCCTTATAGTCGGGCTCGGTCCAAGCTTTGGCGACGACCTTCGCGCCGTTGCGCGGCCCGACCTTATGCTCGTAGGTATCGATTAAGACATCGAGAGCCGCCGGATCGACCAATCCTTTTTCGACCAAAAGCGATTCGATTGCTTTGACCCGCAACTCAAGATCGCTGGGGGGGTCGGTATGATCGCGATCGTGATCGTATGAATGCCCCATCCCTGCGTGCTACAATTCGTCGGAGCGCAGAACCATCATCTTCTCGATCTGCATTTCATGCATGGAGTAAGGAATGCCTCCAACACCGTGACCCGACTGCCGTGCGCCGGCGAACGGCATCCAATCGACTCGGAAAGCCGTGTGCTCGTTGACCATTACCGCCGTCGCATCGATACGGTTATAGACACGCATCGCGGTGTCGATGTCCTTGGTCATGACCGCCGCCTGGAACGAGACGGGAAGCGAGTTCGCCTTCTCGATGGCGTCATCGATATCGTCATAAGAATAGACGCAAATGACCGGCCCAAAAATTTCCATCGTCGAAACGTTGGCGTCCTCCGGCGGGTTCAAGAGGACCGTCGGCTTGTAGCAGCTTTCCGATATCCGCTCACCGCCTGTCAAGCATTTCGCACCGCCTGCAATTGCCGCCTGCACCCATTCATCAACCCGGTCGACCTCAGCCGTACGAATCAACGGGCCCACTTCCGTGTCTCGGGATGTCGGATCGCCGACCTTCATCTTCGAACCCAGCTCAGCCAAGGTCACCGCTGCTTCCTCGGCGATCGAAGAGTGAGCGAAAATCCGTTGCACGGACACGCATACTTGACCGGCATGATAAAATCCGCCCTTGGCTAAACGCGGCAACGCATCGTCGAGATCGGCGTCCGCCGCCAATATCACCGGGGCCGCACCGCCGTGCTCAAGTGCGCAGCGCGTACCGGGCGCCAGTTTGGAGCGCAACATCCAACCGACACGCGCCGACCCAATGAAACTGAAAAAGGCATTTCGCGGATCGGACACCAACGCGGTCGCCACTTCTAAGTCCTGCGGCACCACGATCTGGCACCATTCTTTCGGCAGCCCGGCCTCGTATAGAATATTCACGAAAGCAAAGCAGGAGAGCGGCGTAATGTCCGCTGGTTTGACGATGACGGGGCAGCCGACCGCAATGGCCGGCGTGACCTGATGAACGATCAAATTAAACGGATGATTGAAAGCGCTGACAGCTACTACCGGCCCGATTGGCTCAAATTGTGTAAACGCAATACGTCCGGTCGACGACGGGTTTAGGCTCATCGGAATGACCCGCCCCCCTTCCGCCCGCAACACCTCGACGCAATTCTCAACGCCGTCTGCCGCCCGGTCAATTTCGACCAGTGAATCCATCAACGGCTTGCCGCCCTCACGCGCGGCTTCCAGCGCCAATTCCTCGCGGCGCTCCTTGATGATCTCCGCGGCTCGTTTCAAAATTTCGATGCGTCGGGGTTTCGATAGCCAGCCGTCGCGGTCGCGATAGAGCGCATGCGCCTTCGCCAGAGCATTCTCGACATCTTGCTGCGTTGCATTCGGCACAGATGAGATATCTGAACCGTCGAAAGGCGCTGTCACAGAAATATTAGTCATGTTTTAAACCGCGTGATGTTGGAATTTTGTTCACTATATCGTAGGGATCGTGACAATTGGTCGTATCCCTGATGACAGGGTAGGCAGATTAACCTTAATTGCCAATCGCGGAATTACGAATTGCAGACCCGTCGACCGGAAATGGGACAAGCGCATTGAGTGACGAGACACCTCCAAAGGCAAAACCGTGGTTGCGTGCCTGCGTGAATTTCCGTGCGGGCAACCGGCTGACGTCTTGCGGAGCCAAGAGAAGCCGAGAGATGGTCGCCGCCCTGGAGGCCGGCATCGCTTCACGCGGTCTTTCCTGGCAAATCGAGAAGGTACATTGCATGGGCAAATGTCATCTCGGGCCGACCATGCGCATTCTGCCCAATGGATCCTTCATCGTGGGCGCACGGGAGGCCGACGTCCCTCGAATACTCGACTTGCTGGAGAACAACGACCTGAACGGTCTCGCGAACACCTATCCTCTACCACCTCAGGACCCCAATGGCTGATCCCATTTGCCTCGATACCTTTGAAGGCGCATCAGTCCTCCTTCGGAGAACGAATCGCAAGAAATCGATCTCCCTCTCAATTCGAGATGGCGGCATCGTGATCTTAGCCCCAAAGCGGGTTACGGATCGTGAAGTATACGATCTCATGGTTAAAAAGGCTCCATGGATTCTTTCCAAGTTGGCTAAACAAGCGACGTTACCGCATATCGCCGAACGGAAATTCATAGACGGCGACATATTTTTATTTCTTGGCGAAGCATATCCGCTGCGCGTCATGGACGGCCCCAAAGCCAAAGCGGAACTCGAAGAAGGGGTGTTCATAGTCCAAGCCCGACGCGCCCATATTCAAGAGCGTCGCGCGCGGAGTGTTCGTGCGGCATTTTTACGTTGGTACAAAGAAGAAGCGGAAACCCTATTCACGGACCGGACGAGTTACTACGCCGATCGGATGGGGGCTGCGCCGGGGCGCATCTTGTTCCGCGACTACAAAAGCATGTGGGGCAAATGCACGGTCCAGAGAGAGATTACCTATAACTGGAAACTGGTAATGGCACCGCCACGAATCGTCGACTATGTGATCGTCCACGAATTAGCGCATCTGCATCATTTAAATCATTCGCGGGATTTTTGGAATTGTGTGGAGAAAGTGATCCCCGACCACAAGGCCCGGCGCAAATGGCTGAAGGATCACGGCCAAACTCTGACGATTTAGTTCGACGTCAGATCAGGTAACCCATGGCCTGTTTCGATGAGATTCGATCCAACCCCAATCCAAAGTCATCATTCTCTCCAGATAAATAATAAAATTCGAGAAACGCCAGATATTGTCTGCGGGTCGCTGGTGGAAGGAAGCGAATCGGGTTAAACATTAGGCTTCGCAAAAAGGGAGATTTAACCATGGTCAATGTTGGTGATCAGGCCCCTGCCTTCAGCATACCGAACCAATCGGGCGACGCTATTTCGCTCGACAATCTTTCGGGTAAATACGTTTTGATCTGGTGGTATCCGAAAGCCGATACCCCCGGTTGAACCATCGAAGGCAACGGGTTCCGTGATAGAATCCAAGATTTCGAGAGTAAGAACGCGGTGATTCTCGGCTGTAGTATGGACAGCCCCGAGGATAACCGCGCGTTTAAGGAAAAATTCGATTTTCCTTATGACTTGTTAAGCGACACGGACAAATCGATGTCCATCGCTTACGGCGCCGCCGAAGCGGATTCGCCACGACCGGCCCGTATCTCGGTCCTTGTCGGGCCGGACGGCAAAGTCGCGGCAGTGTATCCAAAAGTGACCCCGGCCGATCATCCGGACGAGGTCTTGGCGACGCTGAATAGCCTCGGCTAAGAGTGTATCAACCGGGTCGCGGAAGCGACCCGGTTTTTTTCATCCTGCCTTAAATTCGAATTGGGAAGACAAAAACTTTTCGGAAACTAGGACAGATAATCCGCCAGGGCGCTATGTGTTGCCTCGCGGGATTTTTTATCGTGCGTCACAACCTGAATCCGCAAATCTGTGGCACCCGCCTTCGCGTATTCCGCCAGTCCATCGAGAACTTGCTGCCAGCTGCCAATCAAGTGCAGGTCCGACGCATCATCAAGACCTTCATGCTTGGTGGCCTCGGTATAGGATGGGATGGCCTGATAATGTGCGGATATCTCTCGTGCGAGGGCTTTTGCTCCTGCAAAATCATCGGTGACGCAGACCCGCACCAACGCCATGACGCGCGGTTTAGTATCACGATTGACGCTCTCAGCACCCGCTTGAAGGTGTGGCAGAATATAAGTCGATATGGTCCGAGGTCCGCATTGACCGAGAGTCGTTCCCTGCAACCGGCTACCGGCAAAGCGCAACATTAGCGGACCGAGTGCTGCCAATAAGATCGGTGTTCCTTTTGCTTCGATTGCGAGCTCTGCATGTGCGGAAATCTGCTCGCCGTCCGTATCCGCCGGCTCACCGCCGAGCAACGGCTCCAACGCCGCCAAGAACTCTCGCGTGTAGGAGAATGGTTTGTCCCACTTTAGGCCAAGCACCCCTTCGACATGGCGCCTGGAAGCAGTTCCAACACCAAGGGTAAAGCGCCCCTCCAAGGCGCTCTGAGCGGTCCGCACCAGCTGGCCGAGGCCAACCGGATGACGGCCATATAGTGGCACGACCGATGTGCCCATTTCTGCAAGGCCCGGAAAATCACCGCCGATGCACGCTAGCGCCACAACGGGATCGATTCCCGTTGCGTGGGAGATCCACAAACTGTCGAAACTCGCATTTTCGGCAAATTTAGCAGCGTTGCGCGCATCCTCAATTGATGCAAGCGCCGAGCCCCCAGCATAGCCCCAATGAATCCCAAAGCGGTCGTTCGCCATTGATCTGTCCCCTACCGTTAAGCCGGACGGTCCATCTTGAAACCTTTGGAAATTATTCCAACGTGACGGACTTTTTTCCAAAGGATGGGTCTGTCACGATCTAAACTCCTGTCTTCAGAGTTTTTTTTGATCCATCGTGCTTGGATACGAAAGACCCTAGCAGACTTTGGGTGATATTTCCCTCGATTAGATCATAGCCCATCGACTTCATGGATACATCCCGATAATCCAATGAATCCCCAACAATGGGATATTTGAAAATGATATCAATAACATGCTCATGCGTATCAGGATCAAGGTACACCGTTAGTCGATCCACTACCCTTTCGAGGTAGTCTTTGCGATCCTCTGGTGATATGTGGTCAACGTCATCATACATCTCATTAAACTTGCCGACCCAATCTATCCACCGTTTCTGATTAACTGTTTCTTGGATGTGTAACTTAATCTGTTCCAAGTCACCCTTTGCAGAATCCAATTTATTCCAAAGGTTCTTCTTTACCGGGCGATATAGTTTTTCATCCATGCGTTCTAGCAAACAGTCTGTCTCGATCTTTGCGATGGATTCTTCAATTCGTTGGATGCCGGTCTTAATCCTTTCTCTACCTTCCTTTGATTTCTGATATCCGACTTATATTCTAACTTAGCGTGATCCTTATTTTTTAGGAGTTCCGTCTTCACACGCTTCTTGAGGATACTAGATTTTGACACGGTGGATTTCACACGTTCCCAAACCGCAGAGTCGGTCGCAGGGATATTAAGCGATTTGCGCATCGAACATCCTCGACCCCTCACCCATTTTTAACGTCCCTCGGTTGATCTTTGACCCAAGTCCGTTCTCTCTCTGGACAGTAATAGTAGTGTTGACACACCTTTTTGTTGGTCCGACCACCAATCAGCCTACCGCAATCGCCTCACACCATGAGGTCATGGAGTGTAAGCTGCAGTTACTCGTGGAACGCCATTTCCTTCGGAGTACATCAGACCCAAATTGTACTTGGCATTGGCAAACCCCTGTTCAGCAGCAAGTTTGTAATACTTCACCGCAGTCTTATGGTTGTTCGGAACACCTTGTCCAAAGCAGTAAATCTCTCCAAGATTGTACTGCGCATTGGCATTAACCTTTTTGGCAGCAAGTCTATACCACTTTGCGGCAGTCCTTTGGTTCCTCATAACCCCCTTTTTCCGCTTTCGTACACTACACCCAGTTCGTTTTGGGCAGAGGCATCCCCATGTTCCGCATGAGGTTTCCATTCACGCAGAGCAGTTGCCTAATCACCACTATCGTATGCGGTTAGACCCTTTTGGAAATCAGACCCTCTCACCTCAGCGGTGCAAAGAAGCATGGCAAGGGTCAGGCAGATGATGTCAGGTAGAGTTCTCATATAAATGAGTTTAGTGGATTTTGAGTGTGTGGGTAGAGAACCAGACACTATTCAACCTTACTGACTACAAACCCAGATGCACCCTTACCCTTCGACCGTTTGATAATGTATCCCTTGCTGCCCAAACGGAATGCGTTGTCATGCACCAACGAGGATAGGGCAACTTTGATTTTCTCAGCAACAGGATCAATCTGAACCGTGTTCTCTTTGGTCTGCGTCTTCATCCATTTTGCGAATGCATTATCTGCGATTTCATTTCCCAGACTTTTACGAAGAGCGTTTAATTTACGGGTTTGACCTTTCGTTAGAGTATTTTCGTTGATTACCATGATCTTTGATAAACCTTTTGTTTGTTATTTAGGAGATTTGAGATGCGGTTATATACAAGCGAGCACTGCATGGATAGACCCATCGAATATTGTTATTGGGATGAAGTGTATAGATAATTATCCGTCATCCTCTGAAACCCTATCCTTCCTCTTTAAGGTTTGATTTATGCTCAGTTCAGGCATATCGGCGGTTCTGGTCTTATCTTGATTAAGATGGCAGGTGGGTTTTAAAACCGAGGTCTTTAGATGGGCGGATTTGGTCTCTTAGATTATATCGTATTATTAATGGCAGTTTGTCCAGCAATGGGCGTTTTCAGAAGTGTAAAGAACGGTTCCATATTACACGCACTCTTATCCGTTGTTATCCCTTTGTATGGAATCTTCTACTTCTTCCTAGGGAAGAAAAAGCAAGGTGTGACTTAAATTTAGTAAAATTTGAGTGCGTGGGTAGAGGAACCCATCAAGGATTACAGATCACCATCACGGTTTGGTTCTTCGCAATCTGTGCGAGTTCCTTGGTGTATTTCCGTTCAGTCCGACTAGACCATTTGGTGGGTAATCCAACGGAGTTCAGAAACTGTCTGACCGTGGATGCTTTGATTCCAAAGTTCGCATTCTCTGGAAGTGGCCCGATTGCTTCTGCGACTTTGAGTTTATTAAGTAGGGATATGACTATCCGTCGTCGGGGGTTTTGGAACAGAAGGCTGTGATCGCGAAGGAGATGGGGATAAGACGAGCGAGTGTCTATCGGGCATTACAGGTATGAAACCCCTTACTCATCCATCCGTTCTCTATTCTCGTTCAGCGGTTCTATCCAACACTTCACCAGTTCCCACCGAACGAGGTTTGTATGCGTGGTTTTTCAAGGAAATCCCCGGCATCACTCCAACAGACGGATGTATAACCAAAGACAACTTCATTCTTCTTTATGTCGGCATTTCACCGAAGAACGATACGAGTAAAGGAAATCTTCGCAAACGGATTACCTACCACTATAAGGGCAACGCAGAAGGCTCCACTTTACGTCAAACCCTTGGAGTTCTCCTAACGGATAAGAGTGATTATCCCTTGCGACGAGTAGGCAGCGGAAAAAGAATGACCTTCACTCATATTGGCGAACGATGGTTAGATGATTGGATGCAAGAAAATGCGTTTGTTTGTTGGGTGAAACATCCAGCACCTTGGGAAGTGGAAAAAGAAGTGATTGAGAGTTTATCCCTTCCTCTCAACATCCAAGACAATAAGCATCATCCGTTCAGCAGAACTTTGAGTGATATGCGGCAAAAGGCGAAGCGGATTGCGAGGGATACCCCAGTAGCGAATGAAGGAAACCAGCAGGGACAGATGTAGGTAAGCAAATGGGTCGTAGAGATTTCCTAAGTCAACACCCTTTGTATTTCTTACGGACACATTCACGGGCAAGACTCTGTTCCTCTGCGATTTGTGCAGGAGTTATTATCTTCTCAAACAATATTCGGCAACCTGGCACCCGTCTTGTCTAAATTGGTAAAAGCACGATTTTTACCAAAACCTCCACCATCCATAAAACGCCCAAAATTTCCACCATGGCGTTATTGCATTGATAAGGCTTTGAGCGCCAGGGCTTCCCTGTTCGGCGGCAAGTTTTTCATAGTACCTCGCTTTACGGAGGTCTTCCTTAACGCCCCATCCTTGGAGGGTTCCCCTGTAATTTCCCGCAAGTTTCCAAGAAGCAATATGATCTCCATTTCCAGAGGCTTGATCTAGCAATTTCAAGGCTTCTTCATAGTTACCTTTTCTAGCTTCTGAAGAAGCTAAATTTCTCTGTGTGATTCCTTTTTCTAAATCAGCACTCTCGCCCACCCCCGCACTTCCGATAAGGATGATGAGGGTCAGGCAAAATGGGACTAATAATTTTTTCATAGTTCAAGTCCTTCCAAGAAGCAGGGCAATCGTCAGGCAGAGTGTGGCGGTCAGTTTTCTCATAGGAATGGGTTTAGAGGGTTCTGTGGGTGTGGGTAGAGGAAGGAATGTCTCCGTATCAAAGACCCACAGGTCATTTGGAAATCTCGTTGATTAGAAG
>JBMYRC010000006.1:0-69265 GCA_049601975.1 Alphaproteobacteria bacterium
GGAAAGCGCGGACGCGGGACGGCGGGCAAAGTGGCTGTCTTCGGCTTGCTGAAGCAAGGTGGGAAAGCCTACACGGCGATCGTCCCGAACGCCAAGACAGAAACGCTTCTTCCCATCATTAAGGAAACAGTGGAACCACACAGCATCGTCTACACGGACACATTCAGGTCTTAAAATGCGCTCGATGTATCCGACTTCCACCACCGCGGCATCAATCACTCAAAGCTCTTCGCCGACAATCAAAACCACATCAACGGGATCGAGAACTTCTGGAACCAAGCGAAGCGGCACATGCGCAAGTACAACGGCATTAAATCCGACAATTTCTGCTGGTTCCTGAAGGAATGTGAATGGCGCTTCAACGGAGGCAGCCATGCCAACCTCCTAAAACAGCTCAAATCATGGTATAAACACTCCAAAAAATAACTCTTAGCTACTTCAGCCCCTAATTTTTGCCCGGAAACTTAAACTCGGCCCTAATCAGAATCGGTAAAATTCAAAGGATAATTGCGTTAAATTCGCCTAAACTAAAATGTTGAACGTGGTATTTTTGCCTACTCGCGAAATATTCGCTTCGACCAACTTATCCCGCATTTATTTTCGGGGCCCTTTAAGAATTGCTTAGATAGCAGCATTTGAATGCCGATCTGGACGTTAACGGATGGTAGGGTGGTTGAAACCTTTCAAAGCAGTCGTCGCTCGAATTTGGCAAAGGGGTACCCAAACCCATGAAGCAATGTTATAGAAATAATTCTTCTAAATTATCCATACGTTAGAATCCACCTATCGTTTAAACGCGTTGAAATTTAAAGGTCAAAGCTAAGACAGGAGAGCGATATAAATATGGAAAACGACTCAAAACCTTGGACCATTGAAACCTTGAAGACTGCTATCGAGGCTCACGGCTCACTTTTGCCGGGTGAATTTAGCTGTCAAATTAGCCAAGGAGCAAGTTCCGTTTTAGAGGTCGGAGTTGAGGCAGCAGGTGATGTGCAGCTATACGTTGCGATACAAGAGGCGCAAATCATTACCACTACCGTTCTCTGGCCACGTGCCGCTCAGGATGACCCAGCGGCCTTTGAAGCCATGATGCTGCGATCACACAAAATTCATTTACCTCTTTGCGCATTATCCATTGATACAATAAATGGTGAAGAATATTATGAACTGTTTGGATCAATGTCCGCGCAATCTAAGCTCGAATCTGTAATCGCAGAATTCCGCGCGATAGCAACAAGCGTAATTGACTTGGCTCAGGACTTAGGTCCGCGAGCTCAGGCAAGCTAAACCCTAATAATCCGGAGAACAAACCATGGGTGTCTGGAATAGTTTATTCACAGCCGTAAAAGGACATGTTAACGAAGCTGCTGAAGCAGTCGAAGATAAACAATTAATGACCATAATGGACCAGCAAATTCGAGAGGCGAATGAAGCTATCGGTAAGGCGCGGGATGAACGGGCTCGAATGGCTGGTAACCGTAAGGTCAAGGAAAATTCTATTAATGAACTCGATACAGAGATCGAGCGTCTTACTGATGGCGCTAAAAATGCTAAAGCAAGCGGCGATATGGACCTTGCGCGCGAGGCAGTACAACGCATCGTGAAACTTAATGAACAACGTGACGCTGACCAAAAGCTTTACGATCAATATAAGCTTAACGAGGAGCGGATGGAAGCTTCGATACGACAGTCTGCGTCTAAAATTGAAAATTTAAACCGCCAGGTTGAAAGTGCTAAAGCAAACGAAGCTTTAATAGCTGCCCAACAAGCGGCTTCGACGAGTTCCTCTGCTTCAAATAGCAAACTTTCTGGTGCAATTGATAGCTTGGAACGATTAGAAAAACGTCAGGCTGCACAGGCTGCAGCTTTAGAGGCCGCGGACGAACTAGCTGCCGAAGAATCTGGAGCAGATTTAGACGCGCGTCTCTCTAAATTGACTGGAAATGGTGAAAAGTCTGTCGATGACCTTTTGGCAAACCTATGAATTAATTTCTCAACAAACAGTATGAAACGGATAAAGCTTGCTGAAAGGCCGGATTGGAAAAAACAGGCCGAAAGTCTAGGATTCGGTTTCCATACCATGTATGGAAAGCCTTACTGGGATGAAACCCGAGCATACATATTCACTCTCGATCAAATTGAGCGAGGATTAGAGGATCCCGCAACAGAGCTAAACGCCATGTGTTTGGACGCGGTAGACTTTGTCATTCACCGAGAGGAATGGCTCGAGAAATTGGCTATTCCAGAGAAATACTGGGATTATATTAAAAATTCGTGGACCGAAGCAGCACCATCACTCTATGGACGCTTTGATTTTGCGTACGATGGTATCAATCCGGTAAAATTATTAGAATTTAATGCAGACACTCCAACTTCACTGTATGAGACCGGTTTTTTTCAATGGAATTGGTTGGAAGAGCAAAAAGCTCGTGGCGTCGTCCATACCGACGCAGATCAATTTAACATAGTCCAAGATAAATTAATCGAACGACTAGCTGTAATATTTGACGAAGGTTGTCACCTTCACTTCGCCTGCTGCAAAGACACCGACGAGGACAGGGCAACAGTCCGATACATTGAGGACTGTGCTGCACAGTCGGGCTTGTTAAATCATTTCGTCTACATTGAAGATATTGGTATCGATAAGACTGGTCAATTGGTAGATAAAGATGGGTTTGTGATAGACAACCTCTTCAAGCTTTACCCTTATGAGGATATGTTTCGGGAACCTTTTGGTCCAAGCTTGATTAATTCAAAGGTCACTCTTCTCGAGCCCCCTTGGAAGGCACTTCTATCTAACAAAGGATTGTTGCCACTTCTTTGGTCACTTTACCCAAACCATCCTTATCTTTTACCCACATTCTTTGAGGAAGAGGTGGACGCAGATTTTATTAATGGCCCGCACGTGATCAAACCATTATTTAGTCGCGAAGGTGCGAACATAGAAGTGAGGATCCCTGGTCAAAAGACTATAATAGAAGAAGGTCCTTACGGTGAAGAGGGGCGTGTCGTTCAAGCATACAATCCACTACCACAATTCGATGATGATTATGCTGTAATAGGTGCTTGGATTATTGGCTCAGAAGCTGCGGGAATTGGAATTCGTGAAGACAAGTCATTAGTAACTAAAGATCTATCGCGTTTTGTACCTCACCTTATTTATTGATTAATCAAGTATTATTATCGTTGTAGATATAGATTCATATTATTTAAAATTAGAACAGTCTTGAGATATTGACATAGCATTTATTTGTTTCTGAAAATTTAACAAGAAAAAATTACAAAAATGACCTACTCCCCGGAATTCTGACACTGACTTTGGTCGGCCCTCACTGAATTGGCCCACCGCTTATGATAGGAGACGAAGGATCTAAGATGGCAACGAAACGACACAAACTGGAAGAGATTGTCGCGAAACTGCGTTAGGTAGATGTGCTGGTGGGCCAAGGTCAGTCTCGGGTTGACGCTATTCACCAAGTCCAGATTACGGAACAGACATATTATTGCTGGCGCAAGCGGCAGGTGGCATGGGGACGGATCAACTCAAAGAGTTGAAACGGCTGCAGAAGGAGAACGAACGCCTTCGCAATTGGCCAGTGGGGCGCCTGGGTTTCGGACGATACGCTGTAGCCCTCTCTCGACGAGACGGAGGCGCTACAGGAAGCGATGTATCCCTCCGCCCTACGCCTCGCACAGAGCCCTGGCGGCGAAGCTCGAATTATGTTCGAGAACGCGGCCCAAGGCCAGCAATTCTCTTGGAACACGGATCTCGACTACAGCGCGTTTTGGAAACTGCTAATCCTGCGCTGCGACACACGGTCAAAAACCTTTACGGCAAGGCGGGCGGGGATCTGGCTGGCGACCTAGAGCGGTTGGCTAAGACGCGCCGCATCGCAGCCCGCCCCCATGCGCTTGACTTCTGGGCGGCCCCAGGGCGCAACACAGTCGGCCGCCCGAAAATCCCGGTGATGCGCCTACACATGATCGGTGACTATCAAATCCCCTACACGCTCATGCTGGGTTATATGGAAGAGGTACGGAAGAACAGTTGCGAGAAGCTGGTGCGCACCGCGCTGGTACGCTCGACCGGACACTGTAATTTCGCCACCGCCGAAAGCGCTGTCGCGATAGAGACAATGCTAGTGCGACTCGAGACGGGAGATTGGCCTGACACCAAACCTGAGGCTCTCAACGCGCGAGCAATGGCGCTTGATGCGGGCGATAACGCACGTTTCATGGAGCTGTGCGGGTATGAAATGCCACGATTTAACCGAACTTGGGTGCCGGATGAATCCCAAAACTGACATTCCAGACGCTATAGCGATCCGGAATTATAGACTGAGACTAATCGTCGAGGCAGCCGGGGCAGTGCGGAGCTCAGCCTATAGTTCCCGGTTCACTTCATGCCCCGGAATAATGAGAATTTGTTCGTATTCTGCGGATTAACGCCCCGCCCGTACCAGTTTCCCCGGCAACGCACCCGTATGCTCGCCATGCTCGAACACCGTCTCACCGGCCACCATTGTGGCGGTATATCCGTCGACGCCCTGAACCAGCCGCTTCCCGCCCGCCGGCAGATCATTCACCAGATGCGGCGGATGAATACGTAACCCCGCGTGGTCGATCACGTTGATGTCTGCGCGTAGGCCCGGCACCAGACGACCCCGATCCTTAAAACCGCAGAAATCGGCTGTCTCCGCGGTTTGCGCCTTCACCACTGTCTCGACTGGGAGGCCTGGGCCGCGCGAGCGGTCGCGCGCCCAATGAGTCAGCAGGAATGTCGGCATGCTGGCGTCAACAACCGAGCCGCAATGGGCCCCGCCGTCGCTCAAACCCGACAGGGTCGCCGGGTCGATCAACATTTCCCGCACGTCGGACAGATCGCCCGCGACATAGTTCGTGACCGGGCAATACAGGAACCGGTCTAGACCTTCGATGATGTAGTCGTAGGCGACCTCCTCCACGGTGCGGTTGCTATTGGCCGCAATGTTAACCACACAGCGCTCCTCGGAGGGTTCGTAATCTGCATCGGCGCCGAATGTGTACATCCGATCCCATCGGGTGATGGCACGTACACGGGACGGCGATAGGCGATCCATCGCCGCATCCGACATTTCCGCCTTTAGGATGCGCTCCCGTACGGCGGGATCGCGCATCCGCGCGAGGCGATCTTCCGCCGACAACGACCGGAGTTCTTGAAAGGCCGCATTGGCAGAGAACGGCGTGAGCGTCGCGCCGACACCGAGCAGCACGCCGACCGGGCGGCAGGCCACTTGCCCCGAGAGCGCTGCCCCCGTTGCCCGCGCCTTATGAATACCGGATATCAGGCGTTGCCAGCGCGTTGGGTCACTGATGTTCTGGGTAATCAGGAACCAGACCGGGCGTCCCGTCTTGCGCGCCAAATCCGTAAGCCAAGCCATCTCGGCATCCTCATTCTCAAATTCAGTGTTGATGCCGAAAGCGCCGTGATCAAAACCGGCAAGGGCGGAGCCGATCCCCATCATCTCGTCGACCTCGGAATAGCGGCTCGGCACGAAACCGCCCGACAGCGTCTTATGTGAGTTGGTGAGCGAAGTCGTGAATCCGAACGCCCCAGCCGCAAGCGCTTCCTCGGTCAGCGCCTTCATCGCGGCGATGTCTTCCGCGGTGGCGGGCTCCAAATTGATCGCCCTCTCCCCCATTACATAGACGCGGAGCGGCAAATGGCCAAGTTGTGCGCCAATATCGATAGTACGTGGCTGGCGCTCCAAGGCGTCAAGGAATTCGGGGAAACTCTCCCAATCATAGGTCACACCCTCCTCAAGCGCAGTGCCGGGGATTTCCTCAATCGCCTCCATCAGGTCGATCAGCTCCCGGTGATGCTCTGGCTTGACCGGTGCGAAGCCGACCCCGCAGTTACCAAACACTGTCGTGGTGACGCCGTGCCAGGAGGACGGTGCCAGGATCGGGTCCCAAGTCGCCTGCCCGTCGTAATGAGTGTGCAAATCGACCCAGCCTGGAGAGACAAGCTGACCGTCTGCATCAATCTCACGCTTCCCCGGCCCGGCCTTACCGCCAACCTCGACAATCTTGCCGTCTTCAATCGCAATATCGCCCGTATAGGGTGCGTTGCCGTTGCCGTCGACAATGCTTCCGCCGCGTATGACCGTATCATGCATCGCATTCTCTCCCAAAAATCCAGCCGAGGCCCCAAGCGCGAGGCGTTATCAGAAATCTATGGCGGACGCGAAGAAGGCAATAGCGCGGCTAGTCATCCAAACACGAGAAGACATCTCGCACACCTCTCGCGAATTCCATAAACTGGCGCCGCAATTCAATGGAGTCCCATCAATGCCCGAAGCAATCCCCGGCCCGGACGGCCAAAGGCGCTGCAGCTGGTGTATCGTTACGCCGGAATACGTCCGCTATCACGATACTGAATGGGGCTTCCCCGTCGTGGATGACCAACGCTTGTTCGAGAAAATTTGCCTCGAGGGATTTCAATCCGGCTTGAGCTGGCGAACGATCCTGACCAAACGCGAAGACTTCCGCCGCGTTTTCCATGGCTTCGATTACAATAAAGTCGCCAAATTCACGGCAAAGGACGTAGAACGCCTTCTCCAAGACGCCTCCATCATCCGCCATCGTGGCAAGATCGAAGCGACGATCAACAACGCCAAACGCGCCCAGGAAATGATCGCCTCCGAAGGCTCGATCGCAGCCTATTTCTGGAGCTTTGAGCCAGACCCAGCGACCGTCCCCGCGCCGCAGACAATCACAACTTCGCCCGAATCTATTGCCGTATCAAAAGACCTCAAAAAACGCGGCTGGAAGTTCGTCGGCCCCACCACCATCTTCGCTTTCATGCAGGCCATGGGCCTGGTCAACGACCACGTGGACGGCTGTATAACGGACGCAGAAGTCGCGCGGGTGCGCAAGACGTTTAAGCGACCGGGAACGTAGCTACCTGTCTCGCGGGCCCAACTTTACGCCAATCATATCTTCATACAGCTTTATCAGTGCACTGCCGTCTTCTTTGTTCATACCCGCCGCCCGGGCCATTTGATAGACCTGCTGCGAGGCAGCGGCCATGAACATTGGCACACCAAGGGCCTTCGCAAACGCAGTCTCCAACTCCTGGTCTTTATAGGAAATATCAATAGTACCACCGGCCGAGAAATCACCGCTGAGATAGCGGGGTGCGGCGGCCTGAAAGCTGTATGAATTACCCGTACTCACGCCAATGACGTCAATCATCTGTTGCGGATCGAGCCCTGCCTTGGCGCCCAGTGACATCGCCTCGGCGATCACTACCTTGGTCACCTGGGTGATCATATTGTTGCAAAGTTTCATGGCCAGGCCATGCCCGATTTCGCCCATATGAAAGACATTCGCCGAGATCGCATCGAAATAAGGTCGGCAAGCATCAACCACCGACGCGTCTCCACCGACGATGACAGACAAGTCGCCGGACACCGCACGCGGCACGCCACCGCTGACCGGCGCGTCAAGCATCCGTATGCCTTTCTCAGCCAGGATATCGTGTAGTTCCTTCACCATGATCGGATCGACGGTGGCGCTGCAAACGAAGGTGTCGCCCTCCTGAGCACCCTCCAAGATTCCGCCATCCCCGAGAACCACGTCACGGATCTGCGCCGAAGTTTCGACGATGCAGATGACGGTCGACGCTCCTTGCGCTACGCCGGCCGGACCGTTGGCGATCCGGGCGCCAAGACCGGCAAAACGTTCGTTTTTGACGGGGTCGATATCGTAGGCAACCATATCGAAGCCGGCTTTCAGCAGATTGGCCGCCATACCGCCGCCCATCATCCCCATGCCGATAAAGCCGATGGTGTTGTAGCGATCAATCATGAGAGACCTCCCGAGACATCAATGGTCAATCCAGTGACGAAATCCGCGTCACTCGACAACAGGAACGCGATCACCCCCGCCTGATCGCGCGCGGTGGCGATACGCTTCAATGGCACCGCTTCAATTTCCGCAGCTTGGTTTTCAGCACCGCGCTTCTCCCAATGGGGCATCAAGCGCTCAGTCAAGGTAAGGCTTGGCGCGATCGCATTCACGTTGATGCCATCGGGTCCGAGTTCGAGTGACAGTTTTCGGGTCAAGGCGATGATGCCCCCCTTGGCCGCCGCGTAAGCGGAACTACTCTTCGCGCTCAGACCCCGCCCGGCAATGGATGCAAGGTTGACGATCTTTCCGCGCCCCGCCTTTTTCATGATGGGAATGACCGCATTGCTGAACAAAAACGTGGCGTTGAGATTGAAATCGATCAGCTTTTGCCAGTCCCCGAAGCTCATCTCGTCGATGGGAACGCTCGGGTTCTCGACAATGGTGCTGCCGCCGACCGCGTTCACCAGCAGGTCGACACTGCCGTATTTGGCTTCGACATCCGCGATCAGGGCGCGAACCTGAGCCTCGTCCATCGCATTGATGCAACGGCCGTCCACCGAACCGGGAGCATCCGCCAATTCCACCGCCATCTTGTCGAGCCGCTCTTGGTCGATCTCGACCGCGACGACCGTGGCCCCCTCATTGACTAAAATATCCGCCGTCGCCCGGCCGATCCCCGCGCCGGCTGCGGTAATTACCGCCGTCTTACCTTCGAATTTCATGGTTTTTGTTCCCTCATTACGTTTCCAACCAAGGTAGGAGAGGCCCTAATGATCGCAAGTAAGGGAAGGCAAAGCTATACCGCGGTAAGATCCCGCACAATGCGGTCAACGTCCAATGGAATTGCGACAGCGACGGTACTGTTCCGAGCCGTTTAAAAGAGCCATAGTTTTCGAATGTTCCATGACCGCGTTCAAAGTTGATACAAAGTGCTGCTACTCGTCACTTGCACGTTGGTCACGACCCTCTATGCGACAACGATTACGATCGCCAACGTATCGCTGCCGCAAATTCAGGGTGCGCTATCCGCAAGTCCAGACCAGGTCGCTTGGATCGTCACTGCTAATCTAATCGCGACAGCTGTCACGATTCCACTGGCGGGATGGTTCTCCAACCGGTTCGGCCGTCGCCGTTGCATGATATGGGGTACCGTGGGCTTCGGCGTCGCCACGCTTATGTGCGGGCTTTCGACCTCACTCACCGAGCTTATCATTTGGCGTGTGGTGCAATCGGCTTTCGGCTCACCGTTGACGCCGATCTCGCAATCGATCGTGATCGACGAGTTCACCGGCGAGAAGCGCGGTATGGCCACCGCGATTTACAGTATGGGCGTCGGTGTCGCGCCGACGTTGGCACCGCTGGTCGGCGGTTATGTCAGCGAGGAAATTTCCTGGCGCTGGGTTTTCTTCATTCTGCTGCCGCTTGCAGTCGTCGCCCTCATAGGTGTCCTCGCCTTCATTAAGCCCGACCCGCCGCATCGAGAACGGGCAAAGCTCGATTGGACTGGGTTCCTCAGCCTCGCCGTCGCCGTCGCCTGCGTGCAGCTCATGTTGGACCGGGGCGAGCGTGAAGACTGGTTCGACTCGATAGAGATCATCATTGAATTGTGCGGGGCGATCGTGTTTGGCTGGATCTTCCTGGTGCACAGCCTGACGAGCGAGCGCCCGTTCATCGACCCACGGCTGTTGCTCGAACGAAATTTTGTTCTGGGCATCGGTATCGCGACCGTGTTCGGTATGCTGTTCGTCACCCCAATGGTGTTGATCCCAGCCATGATACAGCAGCTGCGGGATGTGCCCGAATTCACGTCCGGTTTGCTGATCGCTTCACGCAGTCTCGGTACCATGCTGGCCCAGATCCTCATGATCGCATTCGCGCACCGCTGGGACCCGCGGCCCTTGTTTCTGATCGGTTTTGGAACGCACACCATCGCGGGCTTGGCGATGATAGAGCTCGATATGAACGCCCCCCTGCCGGACCTGACCTGGATGATGATCATGCAGGGGTTCGGTGTCGGGTGCCTATGGGTCCCGATGACCTTAGTGACATTCTCGAATTTCGACCCCCGTCGGTCAGCGGAGGGCATGGCACTGTTTCATTTCGTCCGCAGCATAGGCTCCAGTTATTACATATCGGCGAGTTTCATTGTCGTTTTCCACACGCAGAAAATTTCTTATAGCGAGCTGGTTCAGTGGATTAATCCCTTCAGCGAGCGCTGGCGCATGACCGACCTACCGGAAGCTTGGAATATCGATACGACCACCGGTCTGGCCAATGTCGCGGGCGAAGTCGCACGCCAGGCAACGGCGGTCGGCTACATAAATTCATTCAACCTGTTCCTGTGGACGACGCTGCTAGCCTACCCGCTCATCGCGCTGATTGTCTGGCCGCCACGTGGTTATCGGACGCGCAGCAAGCGCTAGTTAATCGATGTTGAAAGGAAGAAGACGGCGGACGGCCGCGAACCGGCCAGGAGAAAGATTATCGAATTGTCCGCCTCGAACCGGAAGACTTCAAAGGCGATGTTTCGCCTCACGAAGTCATATTCCATATGGGCGAACACAAAATCAACGTCCTCAAAAGCCCGAACCATGTTCAGCCGAAGCCCGGTCTCAATACTCTTCAAGAGAGCTCGGATCTGCTCTTTCTTCGCAACCGCCTTTGTCTTCGATACCTAATGGATTTGAACGCCGGAACCTGACCTGGGAACTCGGAATGACGAAAGACGCGGCATCCTACACCGTCCGTTCGATATCCTCGCCCCATCGCTTCGTGAAGCCAGTGTCGAAGTCAAACAAGTCCAGCGTCCGCCCAATCGTCTGATCGATCATTTCCTCAATGCTTTTAGGACGCGCGTAAAACGCGGGCACCGGGGGGGCGACGATGGCGCCCATTTCGGTCACCGCCTGCATTGAGCGGATGTGGCCCGCGTGTAGTGGTGTCTCCCTCAACATCAAGACGAGGCGGCGGCGTTCTTTCAGTACCACGTCGGCGGCGCGTGAAAGCAACGAAGAGGTCACGCCAGAGGATATCTCGCCCATGGAGCGGATCGAGCATGGGGCTACCACCATTCCCATAGTCTTAAAGGAGCCCGAGGAAATCGCGGCACCGATATCCGCTGCCAGGTAGACCACGTCCGCCAGTGCCTTCACATCGGCAGCTTTCCAGTCGGTCTCGTAGGCGACGGTGATCTCCGCGGATTTCGAGATTACGAGATGGGTCTCAACCGGTGTATCTCGCAATAATTCCAACATGCGGATGCCATAGATAACCCCGGAAGCTCCGGAAATGCCGATGATTAGACGTTGGGGAGCGTCGGCCACGTCCCTACTCCTCGTCCGGATTAAAGTCATCGCCCATCACGTCGCGGATCGAAACTTGCGGGTCTTCGATCTTTTGCTTGAGTTGGGCCGTTCGCTCGCCGTTGATTAGGTAATCGCCGTCCGTGGCGCGTCGCGCCATGGCTTCCCACTTGGAGTTCCAATCGCCGAGCGAGTAGCCATGCCATGGCACTTCCGGTGTCAATGGCGGCAGATCTAGCTCCTCCCAAAGGTCTTTCGCCCGCTCCATGTGTTCTTTCGTAGGCAAGGCCACTGGCGGCAGGTCGTATTTTAGGGTGGCGTCGATGAGCATGGTCGACTCCTCGCCGGCCTCTTTCAAGACCGGGCCGTGGCCGCGCGCCCGGTAGTCGATGATCTGAATATCCTTCACCGGATTGGCCCGATACGACATGGCCCAGAGAATGGCGTCCGCGTTGTTCGGATCGATGTCGTCGTTGATTGCTATACAATATTTTCCAACTGCCGCCTGATAGGAGGAAATGCCCATAAGCGCCCGCCATATCTCGGTTTTCTTGGAATCCCGGTCTACTGTGATCGCAACGAATCGCCGAAGATTCGTCAAAGGTTCGTGCAGCGATACCTTCTGCACACAGCGAATACCGAGCGTATCACGAAGATAGGATTTGAACATCGGCTCATAGGCGACACGCTTGATGACGCTGCTCTCGCTCGGCGTCACCTGACTTATGATCGAGCTCACCACCGGCTTCTTCTGCATGGTGATGGCGGTGACATCCATCGTGTTGTTGTATTCCTCAAGCGCGATATAACCGTGGGATTCGCCGAAGGGGCCTTCAGGCTCCAGGTATTCGGGATCGATGTATCCTTCGATGACGACCTGTGCCTCGGCCGGGACATAAAGGTCGACGGTCTTCGCCTTCACTGTGTTGATTGGACCGCCTGCAAGACCGCCGGCCACGGTCAACTCATCGACGCCCAATTTCACTTTTTGAGGGCCGGTATATTCGACCACCGGTGGGCAACCGAGGATGATGCAGACAGGCATCTTTTCCTTCCGCTTTTGGTAGCCCTTCCAATGATTGTAGCCGCCTGACTGGGTGGATATCTGCATCATGACCGCAAGGCGGTCGGCGGCTTTCAGATTGCCGCGATAGACGCCCATGTTCTGGACGCTACTGTCGATATCCTTGGTGATCCAGGTCGCCGCCGTGAAATAGGGCCCGACGTCATATCCCGGCGTTGAAATCGGGATCGGCAAGGCGTCAAGGCCGTTGCCCGGCCCTTGCACTTCGGCACCCGTCAGCACGATTTCCTGGCAGGGTGCTTCCTCGACCACATTGGTCGCCACGGGATGATTGAGGCCCCGATCCCAAAGTGGACCGATATCGTCCAATGACTCCGCCGCCATCCCGATCCGGTAAATCTCGGGATTGGCTGCCAAGCCACCGATCAGAACGGGGATATCGTACTTCAGCCCCTTACTGTCGACGACGTTGGTGAACAAGAAGGCCTTGCGCTCCGCCTCCGTAATACCACCCCGGAACTGCCAGCGGACCAGCGGATGCATCTCCGTGTCCTTATTGACCGGCTTATCGATCCGGTAGAGCAGGCCCGCTTCATCCAGCTCCTCAATGTGTTCCCACAGATCTTTATAGGCGCGTCCCTCAGCCATGTGCTCTCGTCTTCCTTCACTGTCGCTTCACTGGCTATAAGTATCGGGCGCTTTTATCCTGCGTCCAGCATCCATTGGGAGAAAGAGATGGCTTCGATCAACCGGCAGAGCCCCGAGGGCGACGAAATCTTCTACGACCATATCGGCTACTTCGTACACGATTTGGACGACGCAGGCTCGCGAATGGAAAAACTCGGCTTCCAAGTCTCTGCCACCAACATCCAATACAATGAAGATGCGACGGGCGAATTACAGAGAACCCACACATCCAACAAACTTGTGAAGTTAAATCTGGGCTTTATAGAAATGCTTGCCGCGACCGGCGAAAGCCCCCTCGCTGACCAATTGAAGAATATGCTGGCGCGCTATCAGGGCCTCCACGTCATAGCGCTCACCAATGCCGATATAGAGGCGACCGCCGCCCGACTCGCGGCGTCCGGAATTGATATGCAGGACCCGGCGCATTTGCGGCGAAAAGTCATGGTGAATGGTGAGGAAACACTGATGGTGTTCACGGTCTGTAGGGTTAAACCCGGCACCTACAATGAGGGCCGTCTGCAGATCCTGACCAATCATACGCCGGAGAATTTTTGGCTGCCGGGCGATATGGACCATGCCAACGGAGCCGATACGCTGACCGACCTGTTGATCTGCGTCGATGACGTGGAGGAAGCAGTTGGCCGATACGAGACGTTTTTCGGTACCGAGGCGATCACCATGGCGGGATTGCACACGTTGGACCTCGCGCGTGGACGGTTCCACTTCGTCACGCCGGAACAGGCGCAAGCGATGCTACCAGGGTTCACGGGCCCCACCTTGCCCTATACTTGCGGGCAAGGCTTGGGGAGTCTCGACCTGGCGGAATCGAAAGCCTTCTTCGGAATGGCAGGTGTGCCCGCTGTCTACGAGGACGATAACTTTTTCTGCATCGGCCCGGGCGACGCCATGGGCGCTTACCTGCTGTTCCACGATAAGGCCGTGGACGCACCCTGGCCGTCACTCGCTGAGCGACAGTAAGGCTTCCGCCAATTCTTTTGGCATGGTGACGAAGGGCGAATGTCCGCTCTCCAGCGTCAGTACCGACGCGCAGGGCGTGTCCCGCACCATCTCGCGCTGCAGCGTATAACCGATGGCTTTGTCTTGCGTGCAGTGGATATAGACCCGGGGAACGCGACCGAACCGATCCTCGGTGAACACGGCTTTTTCGCGGAAGATCGAAACCGGCTCCGGCCCAATTCGCACCATCGCGGTTTTGAAATCCGCGTCGCTCGCATCCTGATAAAACGCGCGCCGGGCGGCGTCTCGAGAGATCGTAAAATACGCCACGCCGTCGATCTCTATGCGCTCCGAGGCTATAAGCGCTTCAGTATCGCGTCGGGCCAAAGACGCCAGTGTCTCTCGGGATTGTGGCAGGTAGGCGGTCAGATAAATCAACCTCTCGATTTGGTCCGGCACGGCTTCCGCAGCGCGCGAAATCACCGCGCCCGCCATGCTATGGCCGACAAGTACGACCGGCCCGTTGGACACGGCCAGTTCCGCGACAAACGCCCCATACCGCTCGAGCGACAGCTCCGACATCGGCGTCGCATCATCGCCGTGTCCCGGTAAATCCGGCGCCGCCACGCTGTGCCCCGCGGCCTCGAGCAGCAGCGCCACCCGCTCCCAACACCACCCGCCGTGACAGGCGCCGTGGATCAATAGAAAGTTTGCCATAGCTCAAATCCCGTGACACCGGTGGAACGCTTTTGTAGCGTCTCGCCACCGATTTGGACACCCTAGCCCGGACCTCAAATGGAAATGCTCCCGATCTGGCGCCGCCCGGTCTTCATTCTGATCTCTTGCATTATCATGGTGATGATCGCCTACGGCACACGGCAAAGCTTCGGGCTTTTTATGCGCCCGATGAGCATCGATATGGGCTGGGGCCGCGAGGTACTTTCCTTCGCACTGGCTACGCAAAATCTACTGATCGGTGCTGGAGCCGCATTCGCAGGGGCACTCGCGACCCGGTGGGGTGCTGCGAAAACTATCGCGCTCGGCGGCGGGCTCTATGCGTTGGGTCTCTTCTTCATGTCTCAATCTACTACGCCGGAAGCCCTGTTTTTGAGCAGCGGCATATTGGCCGGCATAGGGCTCAGCGGCTGCGGTGTGCCGCTAATGGCCGGCGTCGTCGGACAAGTGGCTCCAGAGCGCCACCGCACGACCTGGATTGGTCTAATCACGGGTGCGGCGACCGGCGGACAGCTTGTGCTGCTACCATCCACGCAACACCTGCTCAGCGCATTCGATTGGGTCTTTGCGGTCATCGTGATGTCGATACTGGCCGCGATGATCCTGCCCATGGCGCTGGGGATCAGTAGTGCCAGCAAGGCCGCGCACAAATCGACGCGACCAAATCAATCCATTCGCGAGTCACTCCGCGAGGCCGGGAGCCATCGCGGCTACTTGCTCTTGATCCTCGGATTTTATGTCTGCGGATTCCAAGTGCAGTTTATCGGTAGCCACCTGCCGGCCCATATCGTCGATGCGGGGAGTACACCCGAATGGGGCGCCATCGCGCTGATGCTGGTCGCCTTCTTCAACATGATCGGCAGTTGGGGCTGCGGTTGGATCGGCGACCGCTACCGCAAGAAATACGCGCTCAGCATCCTCTATACGTTCCGCTCGTTGCTGATCGTCGGATTTGTTCTGTTGCCTATTACGCCGCTGACCATCGTCATCTTCTCGGCGGGCGTGGGACTAACGTGGCTCGGCACCCTACCCCTCGTTAGCGGAATCATTATCGATGTCTTCGGTATCCGCTACATGGCGATGCTGTTCGGCGTCGTTTATTTCAGCCACCAGCTGGGCGCGTTCAGCGGCGTTTGGCTCGGCGGGATTATATTTGATACCACGCAGAGCTACGACGCGATTTGGTGGATTGCCGTCGCACTTGGATTTACGACGGCACTCATCCACCTACCGATCGACGACAAACCCCTGGCACGAATGGCGGAAGCGTAAACGATCGCTTACTCAGCGGCCTCGGCCGGTCGCGGGCGGGCCCATTCGCGTTCCTTGTCACGTAGGAAACGAAAACCGTAGGCGCGCTCATATTGCGGCGGTGAGCTTGTTTCCACATCCAATGCGGCCGCGGCACGAACTGCCCAGTGCGGATCGAACAACAGGCCCCGCGCCAAAGCCACCATGTCGGCCTTACCGTCGGCGACGATACTCTCCGCATGGTGCGGATCGTAGATCATCCCTACCGCCATGGTCGGCATGCCGGTTTCATTGCGGATCTTCTCGGCGAAATCAACCTGGTATCCCTCGCCCAACTCCAAACGAGTGTTGCCGGAGATGCCGCCGCTGGAGGCACAAATGTAGTCACAAGCGAGCTCTTTCAGCTTGCCCGCAAAGACAACGGAATCTTCCGGCGTCCAGCCGTGCTCTTCCCAATCGGTCGCCGAGATACGAATGCCCATCGGCTTTTCTTCCGGCCAAACCGCGCGCATTGCCGCAAACACCTCAAGCGGGTAGCGCATGCGATTGTCGATCGGCC
Organism: Alphaproteobacteria bacterium; assembly: GCA_049601975.1. Lineage (GTDB taxonomy): Bacteria > Pseudomonadota > Alphaproteobacteria > UBA8366 > UBA8366 > UBA6544. Next base: position 16,409 of record JBMYRC010000006.1, read on the forward strand.
CGCCGTATTCATCGTTCCGCGTATTGGCGATCGGCGAGAGGAACTCGTGCAACAGGTAACCATGCGCGCCGTGCACTTCGATCATGTCGAAGCCGAGACGGTCGGAGCGCTTCGTCGCCTCGACAAACGCATCCCGCACCACATCCATTTCAGCGCGGTCCATGCTTCGTGGCGTGTGCCAACCCTCGCCCTGCGGATTGGCAGAGCTACTGATTGTCTCCCAAGCTCCAGCACCTTCCTTCAGCGGATCACGCCCTTCCCAAGGGCGATGGGTTGAGGCCTTGCGTCCGGCATGCGCCAGCTGAATGCCCATTTTCGCTTGGCCGTACTCACGGCAGAACCGCATGACACGGCCGAGCGCCTCCTCGTTATCATCGCACCAAAGACCTAAATCCTGGGCCGTAATCCGCCCACGCGGCTCAACCGCCGCCGCTTCAGTGATCACAAGACCGATGCCCGAAGTCGCGAATTGTCCCAGATGCATCAAATGCCAATCCGTGGCATTGCCGTTGTCGGCACTATATTCACACATCGGTGAGACGATGGTGCGGTTGTCGATGGTCATGCCGCGCATGGAAAAAGGAGAGAACAATTGGCTGCTCATGGAAGGCTTCCCTTACTATTGCTATGATTTGTCGAATATGTAGCCCGAGCGCTGACGTCGGCCAAGTCCCAGAAACCGCTTAGATGACCGCGCTATTGAAAGCGCGGTATAACCTTCTCGCCGATCAGCTCAATCGACCGCATGACCTGCTCGTGCGTGGTATTACCCGCTTGCATCATAAAGACCATTTGATCTAGGCCGATTTCCCCCCAGCGTTCGACGACCCGCGAACAGGTGTCGGCATCGCCACCGACGACCATCGCGTCGTCAATCAGCTCTTCATCTGTCCGGTCTTTAACCGTCGCCAAGACACCCTTAATCCCCGCAGCAGAGCCGAAGCGCAAACGATTCAATTCCGCATCATTCTGGCCGTAGTACCAACGCGCCGCCGATGTCGCGATGCCGCGCCCGGTCGCATCGTCGTCGTGGCAACAGGTGATGGCGAAAGCGCCGGCGCTTGGGTTGGCGTACTGGCCATCCCAATCATCGGGACCACTCATTTTAATCTCCCGCCAATAGGCATCGACTGCGTCCTTCGCCTCTTCGGGTGGCAATCGGGTCACGCCTATGACGCCAAGGCCCCGTTTTGCCGCGCGAGCCCAAGATTCTAAATTCGAAGCGGCAGTCCACAATGGCGGATGCGGTTTTTGAATAACCCGTGGCACGACCTGGCGCGCCGGTAGGTCGAAGAACTGGCCCTTAAATCCCGGGAAATGCTCATGCTCGAACATGGACATCACCGCCGTCACAGATTCGTCCGCATACGCGCGCGCGTCGTCACCACTCACGCCGAACCCTTCGGTAATGTATTCCGCCGTGCCACGACCGAAACCAAACTCGGCACGGCCTTCGCTTAAAATATCCAAGGTCGCGACCCGTTCCGCCACATGGAACGGGTGATGACACGGCAATACGACAACCCCGAAGCCGAGTCGGATGCGCTTGGTGCGCTGACTGATCGCCGCCAGCATCATATCCGGCGCGGCACTATGTCCGATCTCGACATAGAAATGCTGCTCGGTAATCCAGATGCGGTCGAAACCGGCCTCTTCCGCTTTCACTGCCTGCTCGACCGCGTTCCAATGCGCTTCCCGTTCGGTCGTCTCCGACCACGGTCGAGGCATTTGCAGTTGAATCATGAATCCGAACTTCATTCCATCCTCCAAGGCTTGAGTATCAGGAGCATAGGGCCTCAAGCTTCATTGCGTCTAATGCATTTCATATATAGAATTTATTACAATTGCGCATAACAGAGATCGAGATGGATTTCCGAGACCTACGGTACTTCCAAGCCGTCGCCGAGCAAGGCAGCTACAGCCGCGCAGCGGATGCGCTGCGTATTTCACAGCCGGCTCTCAGCCGCGCCGTCCAACGCCTCGAACTTGATTTAGATGTCTCGCTCTTCGAACGACACGGACATGGCGCACGTCTGACGGAATCCGGCCGGGCCTTGATCGAACGCGCGAACGGGTTGTTGCGGCAATTGGAGCAAGCCCGCGCCGAGGTCCAGGGTGGGATCGAAACACCCTCCGGCGTATTGGATTTCGCCGTACCACCGGGTGCCGCGACCTATCTCGTGCCGCCGATCATCACGGCCCTACAGGCGGCATACCCAAATGTGTTTTTGCGTGTCCACGAAGGATTCAGTGGTCAGCTCAGCGATTGGATTGCGCGCGGTCAGGTTGACCTCGCCTGTATCCACGATCCCATTCCAATGCGCGGTGTCGCCGTGACCCCCTTGGTCGACGAGGAATTATTTCTGGTCGGCCGCGATCTTCCGTTGAAGGGCCCGTGTGCTCGGATCAAGGACTTGGCTGATATCCCGCTCATCCTACCAAGCCATGCGCATAGCCTGCGACGATTGATCGACGGATTGGTCGCGGAGAAACGGATCACCCTGGACCTCCGAGCGGAAGTCGACGGGCAACCGATCATCAAACTCTTGCTGAGAGAAGGTGTCGGCGCATCCCTCTTGACCTGGGGCGCGATCCACGAAGAAGTCGAACGGGGCGAGCTGACCGCGCTGAAATTCAAGCCCTCGCTAAGCTGGCCGCTTACCTTGCTCGAACGGAGCGACGCGACGGTATCGGCGCCCCACATCACCTTGGTGGAAACCGTAAAGCGGGTCGCACGCGAGCTAACGATTTCCGGTGCATGGCCCGGCCGGGCGCTCGATGGACGGCTCAAACAGAAAGGCAAACTGACCGCATGATTGTCCGAAACCTTGCCGAATTGACCGGTTCGCGCCGCCACGTCAGGTCCCCCACCAGCGAGAGCACTCGCCTGCTACTGGCAGAAGACGGTATGGGGTTTTCCCTGAACGTGACCGAAATTGAAGCGGGCCTCGAAATCCAAATGTGCTATCAACATCATCTCGAAGCCGTCTATTGCGTCTCCGGCACCGGCAGCATCGAGGATGAAGCCACGGGCACGGTTCACGATATCGCACCGGGGACGATCTACGCCCTCGACCAACATGACGCACATGTCCTGCGCTCCGCGACGAAACTCGAATTAATCTGCGTCTTCAACCCGGCGCTGGTCGGGACCGAGACAAGAGACTCTTCAGGCGGTTATCCGCCACCATGACAAATTGCCGCGATATCATTGCGCGCACCCGCCAAAGGTCCAGATTGTTACTGCCTTGTATAACGAAAGTATAGACGACCTCTTCGCCCGATACGGACCTGCTTACAAATGGTTCGCGACGATCACGTCGGTCATCGGCGGCATGACGGTCATTCTCGCCAGCTCGACGGTTAACGTCGCGTTCCCGGATATTATGGGCGCGTTCGGCATTGGCCGCGATCAGGCACAACTGCTCTCAACCGGATATTTCGGCGCGATGACCGGTGGCATGTTGCTGTCCGCCTGGGTCATTCAGAACTTCGGCCAACGGACCGCCTTTATCGGCGCACTCTTGATTTTCATATTGGGCTCCGCGATGAGTGGCCTCGCCACCAATACCGCGTTGCTCTCGTTCGGCCGGGTCTTCCAAGGGACGGCCGCGGGCGTCGTACAACCCCTCGCCATGGCGGTCACATTCTCGGTCTGGCCGTCGCGGTCCAAGGGTATGTCCATGGGCCTGTTCAGTATGGGCATGGTATTAGCGCCAATCATAGGACCGACGATGGGCGGCCTCGCGCTCGAGTATTTCAATTGGCACTACATTTTTTTACTACAACTGCCGACCGCCATCGTCGCCTGCGTTCTCGGTATCCTGTTTATGCCGAGCAAGGAATTACCGAAGAAACTGCCGAAGTTCGACTTCACCGGCTTGCTGCTAATGTGGACCAGCCTCGCCTGTCTTTTGCTGTCCTTCAGTTTTGGCCAACGGCTCGGTTGGGTCTCGGATATCATTATCGCCGGGTTCACCATCGGCGTGATCTCTGCGATCGGCTTTATCTTCCGACAAATCTACGGCTCGCACCCGCTCGTCAACATGAAGCTGTTCTTGGTCCCCCGCTTTAGCGCCGCCGCCGTGATTTCCTTCTTTGCCGGATGCGCGTTCTTATCCTCGACATTCATGATCCCGCTATTTGTCCAAGAAATTCAACATTACACGCCGCTTCGAGCCGGCATGATGATGATTCCAGGCGGCCTGTCGCTGCTCATCCTATTCCCGCTGTCGGGCCGTCTGACCGATTTATTCCCAACCAGCTATTTGATCTATTTCGGGCTGTTCTCGTTCGGAATGGCATTTGTCCTAATGTCACAGGCCGATGTGAATACGCCGTTCTGGACCTTCGTATCCTTCACAATCCTGATCCGGGTTGGCACCGCCTTCATTCGACCAGTCATGAACACGGAAGCGCTGCGGGCGTTGCCGCCGGACCTCGTCAATCAAGGATCGGGAGTTGTCAATTTCATCCGTATGCTGGGCGCGGCCATTGGCACGAATGTGCTCGTCGTCTTCCTTGAGCTGCGCATTCCGCTGCACATGGACGCCTTCACCGCCACGCAAATCACTGTCAGCCAAGCGAGCGGGGAATTGTTGGATCATATTACCAGACTACTTTCGGAAGCCGGTGTCGCAGAGGCCATCCGTTCACCCGGTGCCCTAAATTATCTGGGTGAAGTCATCATGGCGCAGGCAAGTACGCGCGGCTTTCAGGACACGTTCTTGGCACTCGGCATCTTTGCGTTCTGCGGGTTTATACCGGCGATCTATCTCGCGCAGGCACAGCGAAAACCGACCCCCGCAGCTAATCCGGCGGAATAATCCCTATTTGAATGCGGGCATCACCTGTTCCGCGATCAGCCTAGTGCTATTCGAGATTTGCGCTTCAGTCAGCAAATTCCCCGCGTTCAGCTCCATCACAACGCCGTCGATACCGAGGACTTCCTGCCATTCAGTCAAGCGATCCACCAACATGGCCGGTGTCCCGATAGCAGCGCGGGACGCCAGGATATCGTCATAAGACAGTGCCGAAAGCGCCTGTGATATCTTGGCACGCATGGCCTCGGCACTCGCTCCCTGCGCTCCGGCGGAAGCTATCATCTTCGCCTGACGTTCGAAATAATGGATGATGCAGTCGCGCGGCTCATCGTAGGCCGCTTGTTCGGTGTCTGCTGCATAAACCGGTACCCGCAGGAAGACGCTCCCGTTGCCCTCATGGCCGGCCTTCTTCCAAATATCGCGGTAGACGGCGATGTTGATCTTCAAGGAATCGAGCCCGTCACCGCGCAGGCCAACGAAGAGCGGCAATCCCTCCTCAGCCACCGTCTTAAAGGTCCCGGGAGAAGAAGCCGCCATCCGCATCGGAGGGTGCGGCTTTTGAATCGGAACCGGGATCAATTGCGCGTCGGAGACTTGATAGTATTTTCCATCATGCGAGAATTTCTCGCCAGTCCAGGCTTTCCGCAAGACCGTCAACGACTCCTCGAACCGTTCCTGACTTTCGCCGTAGTCGATATTGTAAATCTTGTATTGCCGCGCGAAGCCGCTGCGCCCGATTCCGAAATCGAGCCGCCCACCGCTGATCTGATCGACCGACGCAGATTCTTCCGCGACCCGCAGCGGGTTGGTCAACGGCAGGACATAAACCGCCATGCCAATACGAACCCGTTTGGTACATTGCGCAAGCGCACCGGCGACGACGATGGGAGAAGACAGGACTGAGCGATCCGGCATGAAATGAAATTCCGAGAGCCAGATGCTGTCTAATCCGGTGTCCTCGCAAAGACGCGCGTGATCGAAGCCTTCGCGGAAGGCTTCCGCGTGAGAGACGCCCGACCGCGTGCCGAACTCCATAAAACTACCGAAATGCATTGCTGATCCTTATTCTTGTGCGGCCTAGCGTTCCAAATCCTGGTCTTCCAGCTTCGGTTTTTCTTTTTGATTGAAGCGCCCATCATAGATCGGTGCCGCTCCAGTCGTGGGCCCTGGATATTGCATGAACAAAATCTTACAGCCATTTTCCGTTCGCATCTCGCACTCAAAATGCGGGTCTTGCATATAGACCAGGTCACCCGGCGTTAGTGTCCGGTCGCCGTATTCGCACTCGCCTTCAAGCACGTACCACATCTGAGCAAAGTCATGCTTGTGCAACGGGAAGCCGCCGCCGGGTCCGTAAGTCAGAATTCCTGCGTTTGGCTCCGTCGGATTCTCAGGCGTCGGATGGAACACCATCTGGCTTACATTAGCGAACCGGGCCATCTCGTGCGGTAGTTCTTCCGGCCGCCGAACAATCGGCGCATTGTGTGTCTTCGCCGCCTCTTCCGGCGTAATCTTAGGTTTGCTGTCATCAGGCATGGTCAGGCCCTTCCTGTTGCTGCGATAAAGCCGCTCGAAAATAACATAGCTTGCTTCCCACGAAGTCGAGAACTTGTCTGAAAAGAGCGTCCGGGACATACTCCTGAAAAGTCGAAACAGGAGCCTCGCGATGGATTTTCAACTGACATCCGACCAAAAAGATCTACAAGCCCGCGCCCGTGAAATCGCGTACGGTAAATTCGAAGACCGCGCCGCCGAGATCGACCGCAGCGAGCAATATCCCTGGAATAACGTCGAAGACCTGAAGAACGGCGGCTTCATGGGCATGACCATTCCGAAAGCCTATGGCGGCCAGGGCCGAACTTTCTTTGATGCGACCCTCGTCATCGAGCAAATGGCGCAAGTCTGCGGTGTCACGGGACGGATCGTGGTCGAGAGCAATATGGGCGCGATTTCAACAGTGATGAAATACGGTACCGAGGAACAAAAAAAGATGGCGGCAGAGTTCGTCCTGGACGGCGATAAGCCCGCGATCTGCATTACCGAGCCCGACGCCGGCAGTGCCGCGACCGAGATGACGACGCGCGCCGACAAAAAGGGCGACAAATACATCCTGAACGGTAAGAAGCACTGGATTACCGGTGCCGGGGCGTCCCGATTACACCTCATCTTTGCCCGCGTCTTCGACGAGAGCGGCGAGGAGCAAGGCATTGGCGGATTCCTCGGTGTGCGGGACGTGACACCTGGCCTCAGCATCGGCAACCGCGAGCCCACCATGGGCTTGCGCGGCATACCCGAAGCCGAAGTGATCATGCAGGACATGGAAGTCGACGAGGATGCGCTGGTGATGCCACCACGTGGATTGCGCAAGGGCTTCGCCGACCTGATGGACGCCTATAACTCCCAGCGCGTTGGCGCGGGCACGATGGCGCTCGGCATCGCACAGGGTGCCTACCAACATGCGCTGGAATACGTGCAGGAACGCGAGCAGTTCGGACGTCCAATTTATGAGTTTCAGGGCCTGCAATGGATGCTGGCCGACATGGCGATCCAGATCGACTGCGCACAGCTAATGCTCTACCGCGCTGCCGCCAGCGCGGGCGATGGCTTCCCCGACGCGACAGAGGCAGCGAAGGCAAAGATCGTTGCTGCCGATATGGCTCTGAAGGTGACGAACGATGCTCTGCAATTATTCGGTGCGACCGGATATTCCCGACGACGCCCGATGGAGCGTTTCTGCCGCGACGGCCGGATGTTCTCGATCGGCGGCGGCACCGCACAGATTCTCCGCACCGTGGTAGCGACGCGTATCCTCGGCAAAAAACTGCCGCAAACACGCGACGGCTTCACCAAGCTCGCGGAGCGGGAGGCGGCAGCGGCGGTGAAAGACGCGGCGGAGTAAAGAAAGTCCCCTCACCCTCTCCCACGAGGGGAGAGGGGACGTTACCGAGCAGCTAGATAGAATTTCCTCTCCCCGTGTGGGAGAGGGCTAGGGTGAGGGAACTGCTCAACTAGCCGGAATCGGAAATGAGGAATGATTGACGGCATCACCCCCTGGGGCGGCAATATGGATGATCCGCGTTCGAACGCGGAAAAGGTCGCCGCCTTCGATCCATTGTCACTTCATGCAAATTTCCTCGACGACCCCTACCCCACCTATAAGCTCCTCCGCGAGTTGGACCCGGTTCATCGCTGCCCGGACGGAAGCTACTTCCTAACCCGCTATGACGATCTGGCCAAGGTCTACAAAGGAGCAGAATTCAGTTCCGATAAGACGCGGGAGTTCGGGCCGAAATATGGGACGGACAGCCCCCTCTATCAGCATCATACAATGAGTCTCGTCTTCAACGATCCGCCATTACACACGCGCGTGCGGAGCCTGCTCTCACCGGCCTTCACACCGCGCGCCTTACGGGAGCTCGAGCCCGACCTGGTGGCCCTTATCGAACGTCTGCTCGACGCGGCCGAAGAGAAAGGATATTTCGACCTAATCTCGGATTACGCGTCGGCCATCCCGGTAGAAGTTGTCGGCAATATGCTGGGTATACCGCACTCGGACAGGGGGCCGTTGCGAGATTGGTCGCTTGCCATACTGGGCGCGTTGGAGCCGGTCACGCCACCGGAGGTCCTGGAACGCGGCAATAATGCTGTAGCAACATTCGCCGACTACCTCGCCAATCTCATCGACGACCGCAGAAAGAACCCGGACCAATACGCGGACGACGTGATGGCGCGCTTGATCGCGGGCTCGCCCGATGGCGACAAGCTGAGCGAGGTGGAGTTGATCCAGAACTGCATCTTCATTCTGAACGCGGGCCATGAGACAACGACGAACCTGATTGGCAACGGCGTCTCCGCGCTTTTCGATAATCCAGATGCATTCGGTAAACTAAAGGCAGATCCGGAATTGATCGACACTGCGGTCGAAGAATTTCTACGCTTCGAGAGCTCGAACCAACTCGGCAACCGGCGCGTTACCCGTGATACGATCGTCGGCGGGGTCGAGATGTCGGAGGGCACCTATATCCACCTGTGCATCGGTGCCGCCAATCGTGACCCGGCGCAATTCCCTGACCCCGAATACCTGGATATCGAACGCCGTCCGAACCGGCACCTCGCCTTTGCCTCTGGGGCCCATGCCTGTGCGGGCATGAGTCTGGCGCGCCTTGAGGGCCGGATCGCGATAAAGCGCTTGGTCGAACGATTCCCGAAGCTTTCTCAGGATGGACTTTATACACGAGGTGGACGCGCCCGGTTTCGCGGGTTTCTGTCTTACCCTGTACGTGTTACCTGAGAGTAGAAATTTACACACATGTGTTAGTCAGCGAGCAACGGAGTAAAATTCTTATGGCGAAAAAAGCCGCGAAGACCAAGAAACCTGCCGCTTCCAAGAAACGCACATCCAAAAAATCGACCACAGCTCGGGCGCCGCGCGCCGGTGATACTGTCTCAACGAGCGTCCTCGACGGCGCGATGAAAGATGTGATCCGAGGTTCGTTCCTGAAGAACTGAGAATTTAGAGGGCGTAGCTCGAACGCGCTTGAATGCCCCATTTACCATCGACAAGTGTCGTGATGTAGATCGAGGTATAGGACCCTATTACTGATCCATCCGCGCGATACCGCGAAAACTGTGTATCGAAATGAACTTTGTTGGGCCCGGAATGGATTACCTCCCGACGGTCCCAATCACTGCGATGCCAGCCGTCTGCTTCCGTGCGCTCGCGAAAATATGAGAGTTTGTAGTCGCCTGGTTCCGGGAAAATTTTAACGTCCCCGCCGCCGGCGAACCGAACATGGGGAAAATTAAAAGATCGGTTTACACCGGCCTCGTCGCTGGCGTTCAACGACGACATAAAAAACGGCCAGCACCGCCATCGCCGCATCGATCGATGCTTGATGCTCGCTCATCAACCGTCTCCGCATTGCGCCTTATGACGCATCAAATGATCCGCCAGAACACAGGCCATCATGGCCTCGCCGACGGGCACAGCGCGAATACCGACACACGGATCGTGGCGGCCCTTCGTCGAAATTTCCGTGTTCTCTCCATTCTTGGTCACGGTACGCCGCGGCGTCAGGATCGAGCTGGTGGGCTTCACGGCAAAACGAACGACCAGGTCTTGGCCCGTTGAAATACCACCCAATACACCGCCGGCGCTGTTCGAGAGGAACTCAACTTCACCGTTATTACCCATCCGCATTTCGTCGGCATTTTCTTCGCCCGATAGTTCAACCGCACCGAAACCCGCACCGATCTCAACACCTTTCACCGCATTGATGCTCATCATGGCGGACGCGAGGTCGGCGTCGAGCTTGCCGTAGACCGGCGCGCCAAGCCCGACGGGCATGCCCGACGCAACGAGCTCTATGACCGCACCGAGAGAGCTGCCGGATTTGCGGGCCGCATCCATCATGACTTCCCAATCCTTCGCCGTACTGGCATCGGGGCACCAAAAATCATTGTTTCCGGTCTCCTCCCAATTCCAGGCATTGCGATCGACTTTCCGGTCGCCAATCTGCACCAGAGCGCCGCGGATCGTAACTCCGTCACCAAGAATTTTACGGGCGACCGCGCCCGCGGCCACGCGCATCGCCGTCTCACGCGCGGAAGATCGCCCGCCGCCTCGATAATCGCGAATGCCGTATTTGTTCCAGTAGGTGAAATCCGCGTGACCGGGCCGAAACTTGCCCATAATTTCTGAGTAATCGCGGGAGCGCTGATCGACATTCTCGATCATCAAGCTCAATGCCGTTCCGGTTGTCACACCGTCGAACACGCCGGACAGTATTTTCACCTCATCGGGCTCGCGCCGTTGAGTCGTGTGGCGCGACTGGCCCGGCCGTCTCTTATCCAGAAAGATCTGGATATCGGCCTCAGATAGGGGCAGATGCGGAGGTACGCCATCGACCACACAACCAATGGCCGGGCCGTGACTTTCGCCCCAAGTCGTAAAGCGGAACAGATGGCCGAAGCCGTTATGCGACATGGCGGCTACTTAGGTTTTGGGTTTTATGCTGGAGAGCAATTTACCGACCTCTTCCGCCGCGTCCACCGCAACCATGCCGACTGTGTGATAACCACAATCCACATGGTGCACTTCACCGGTCACACCTGAGCCGAGATCACTCAAGAGATAAAGCCCGGCGCCACCGACTTCGTCGAGGCTGACATTGCGCCGCAAGGGCGAGTTCAATTCATTCCATTTCAGGATATAACGAAAATCGCCGATCCCGGACGCTGCCAATGTCTTAATCGGCCCGGCGGAAATCGCATTCACCCGAATGTCCCGGTCGCCGAGATCCACTGCCAAATATCGCACGCTCGCCTCCAGCGCGGCCTTGGCCACTCCCATGACATTGTAGTGCGGCATCACCCGTTCGGCGCCGTAATAAGTCAACGTCACCATGCTACCGCCATCGGACATCATCTCGGCCGCGCGCTGCGCGACTGCCGTGAAGGAATAGCATGAGATATCCATAGTCACGGCAAAGTTCGAGCGGCTGGTGTCGAGATATTTGCCGGTCAACTCGTTCTTGTCGGAAAAGGCGATGGCATGAACGACAAAATCAATCGAATCCCAAGATTTCTTCAATTCCGTGAAGGTCGCATCAAGACTGGCGTCATCCGTCACGTCGCATTGCATGAGCAGCGTCGGCCCGAGCGACTCCGCGAGCGGGCGCACCCGCCGCTCCAGGACGTCCGCCTGATACGTAAACGCAAGTTCCGCGCCATGCGCGGCCAGTGTCTTGGCGATTCCCCAGGCTATCGAACGGTCATTCGCGACACCCATTATGAGGCCTCGTTTGCCCTTCATAAGCGGTTGCGAATCCGTCATCCCTAAGTCTCCGTCGGCCAAGTTGCTATTATTCGAAAGTGCCCCGAATTGCCGCTGAAGCGGCTCCGCTACATCCTACACGGAAAGCCGAGACGGTCAACGAGCCGCATGATTTTCAACACCGTCCAATCGGTCTATCATGGAGAAAGAAAAATGAGGGTGGGAATTTGAGCGAATCACTGACGCGACGTGCCGTCATTGCCGGACAAAGCGGTATTGAATTCCTACTCTATGTCGCCAAACGTTTCGTATTGGATCAGTGCACCGTACGAGCCGCCGGCCTTACATATACCTCCTTGCTGGCGTTGGTCCCGCTACTTGCCATCAGTTTCGCGATCTTCTCAGCCTTCCCGGCCTTCGACGACCTGCAAATCAAGGTACAGGCTTATATTTTTGAAAATTTCGTCCCACAAGTGGGCGAGACCGTGTCTCAACACCTCGACGGATTCACCAAGCAAACCGGAAAACTGACAGCAGTGGGCATCGTATTCTTGGTTGGGACTTCCATCATGTTGCTGCTCGCCATCAGCAATGCATTCGACGCCATTTGGCGGGCAGCGCGCAACAGAACCCTGGCAGGACGGCTTTTGGTCTATTGGGCAGTGCTGACATTGGCCCCTCTGCTGCTGGGCGCCAGCGTTTCGCTTTCCGGGTATCTTTTCACTGTTGCCCAAGCCAGCGGTGTCGAGCGGTTTACCGGTCCGCTTTCCGGTTTCGCCCGCTTCTTGCCGCTACTATTTCAATTCGGTGGTTTCGCCATTCTCTATCTGATCATGCCGAACACATCCGTAAAAATCCGCGACGCCTTGCTCGGCGGCTTCACAGCGGCGCTTCTATTCGAAATCCTCAAGAAATCATTCGGCTACTACGTGACTTGCTTTCCGACATACGAAACAATTTACGGGGCTTTGGCTACATTCCCGATCTTTCTCATTTGGATGTATATCTCCTGGCTGGTTGTCCTGTTAGGTGCCGAACTATGCGCCGCCATGCCGGAATGGCGTAATGGCCAGCGCAGTCCCGCCACCAATCAACCTGAAAAACCTTCCCACAGGCTATGTAACGCCCTGGCTGTTATACACGCCTTATCAGTGGCGCGCCGGACTGGCCAAGTACTCTCGACCCCCATGCTCGTAAAGCTGGCCAGTCCTCCAATTCCGAATATTAATGGCCTATTAGCGGATTTAGAAGCCGCCCGTTTTATCGGCCAGACGGCAAAAAACCAGTGGCTACTCGCTCAAGACCTGGCGACAACGTCGTTGTACGACCTCTCGTCTCGGCTTGACCTTCAACCGGATACGGTTGAGCGCCATGCGCACGAACCCGTATGGCGCAGGCGCTTCGCCGAAGTCACGCAAGCTATCTCCAACGCTACAGCGCAAGCTATGTCCGCATCCTTGAAATCAGTGTTGGACGACGAAAACGGTCAGACAATTGAAGCACTTGCGAATGCTTTAGATGAAACACCAGCCCGGACGACCAACAATAGGCGTTCGCGGATATTGGCGTGGCTCGGCCTTGGCCGGCTTGGCAGTTCCTAGAACTTATTCCATACCCGCTTTACGACGAACATCAGACGGATTCTTGTCCCTCCATTGGCGGAAAAATCCCTCCAGTTCTTCGTCACTCTGCTCGGGTAGAACGATCTTCAGTCGAACGTATTGATCGCCCGCCGTCCCGGACGGGCGGCTTGCGGGAACGCCCCTGCCCTTCAACCGCAACCGGGTGCCAGAGCTGCTATTCAGCGGTACGTTTACTGAGACAGTTCCGCCCACCGTCGGCACCTTAATTTTCGCTCCTAGGACCGCTTCATCGATCGAAATTGGCAGTTCAACCTCGATATCCGACTTATCACGTGTGAAGAACGGATGTGCGTCGACTTGAACCTCGACGAAGGCATCTCCAGCAGGACCGCCGCCTTTCCCTTGTAAGCCTTGCCCCTTAAGCCGCAGACTTTGTCCGTCTTCGGTGCCAGGCGGGATATTGACGTCCAACGTTTTGCCGTCGTGTCGGTTGATCCGGCGACGTATCCCTTTTACGGCCGAAAGAAAGTCTATCCGAACCGTATAACGAACATCCGCGCCGGGAATACTCCCCATACCGCCGCGGCGGCCGCCTCGCATTCCCCCGAAAAGATCGGAGAAGACGTCTTCCATACCCGCAGCGCCGCCACCAAAACCAAATCCGCTCCCACCTCCGGAATAAGCACGATTATATGCGAAATCGGCTTTGGGTTTCCCTTCAGCATCTATTTCTCCGCGGTCGAATTGGCCGCGTTTTTCCTTATCCGACAACAGATCATAGGCAGCGGCTGCTTCCTTGAAGCGTTGCTCAACGGCTTCATCACCCGGATGCGTATCCGGATGCGTTTCCTTGGCAATCTTGCGGTATGCGCGCTTTATATCCGTCTCGCTAGCGCCATTGCCCACGCCGAGTGTGTCGTAAGGATCTCTCATATCATTCCGTCGATGTGGTAGTTCCGCGCCACGCCGGTGTATCAGCCCCGCCCCATCATCATGTCTGCGCCACGTACTTCAAGTATCAAATCTACACTGTACTTACGTGTAGACGCTAGCTGGTGATTTTCCAACTACCGTCCGGTTGCCTGCAGGCGACGCCAAAGGCTTCCTTTGTACGACCGTCGATGGTCACGGTTTGTTTGAATTCGCGGCAGTAGTTCCCACTACCCGTGTGACGACCTTCGCGGACCGGCGTCACAGTTCCGGAGTTACCACTCTTGGGGTTGCTCCAGTCGATGGTTTTACCCATCGGTGCCGTGCGCGCCTGCTCTCCCGCATTTTCGAGGGCTATATGGTCTGCTTTATCGAGCGACTTTCCGATCTCGTTACCGGCAAATGCGCCCAGTAAGGCGCCGATGGCCGCTGCCGCCATTTTGCCTTTGCCGCCGCCGATCTGCGATCCAGCCAGCGCGCCTAAACCGGCACCAATTACGGTTCCAATCCCTTCTTTCTGGCCGACACCCCGTTCCGCACATGCGCCCAGAAGGGTCGTAACCATAACAACCGCAGTCACTTTCTTTATCATTGCGATCAATCCTTTCTTTTATCTCCCAACCGCTCACCAAACTTTTGAGCGTCTAATTAGGAGAATGTTGGCAAGCACGTTGCAAAATCCGCGCTAACCCGATTTATACAGAGATAAGGAATGATTTTGCCGATTTAAACGTTTGAAATATAATTTGGCTCAAATTCTCGCCCCGTTTGGATTAAATACCTATGCCGACCGAAGACATTAAATCTCCATTCAGCCACTTCAACGAGTGGTTCGAAGACGCAAAGCAATCAGAATCTGTACTCCCTGAGGCCATGTCGGTCGCGAGTGTCGGCTCAGATGGTCGTCCCTCGACGCGAATGGTACTGTTGAAACAGGCAGATGAAGCTGGGTTTGTTTTTTACACCAATCTGCAGAGCCGAAAAGGCGACGAAATCTCCGCCAACGCCTATGTGGCGCTATTGTTTCATTGGAAGTCACTGAAACGCCAAATCCGCATCGAAGGTCCAACCGAACCAGTAACTGAGGCGGAAGCCGACGCCTATTTCGCAAGCCGGGACCGGGGGGCGCAAATCGGTGCCTGGGCAAGCGATCAATCGCAAGTCATGGCTGGACGGTTCGATCTGGAAAAACGGGTGACGCAATACACGGCTAAATTCGGCGTCTCGAAAATTAAACGGCCACCGTTTTGGTCCGGCTTTCGCGTCGTGCCTGACCGATTGGAGTTTTGGAGTGACGGCCATTTCCGACTTCACGAACGCCTCATATACATAAAAGATAGCGAGGATTGGCGCACGGAACGCTTATTTCCATGAGCGAACAGGTACCGGAATCCTCGGCTCGACCGGATGCTCAGCGGGCAATGCGTCTCGCGAGTTATGCCTCGGTTACAGTTGCCTTTATTTTGATCGTGGCGAAAACGTCGGCGTGGCTTGCTACGGATTCCATCGCCGTTCTATCAAGTCTGATCGATTCTTTCCTCGACGCCCTCGCATCAATCGTCACATTGATTGCCATTCGTCATTCACTACAACCTGCCGACCGAGAGCACCGTTTCGGGCATGGGAAAGTCGAGGCATTGGCGGCACTCGCGCAATCCGCATTCATCGTCGGGTCTGCTGTGCTGCTGTTATTCGAAGCAGGTGCTCGCTCTCTCGATCCCCAAGAAATCACACGCGGCAACGTAGCTATATACGTGATGCTTTTTTCTATCGCGTTGACCTTCATGCTGGTGCTAATTCAACGTTGGGCGATCCGCAAATCGGGCTCAGTCGCCATTAGCGCAGATTCTCTGCATTACATAGGCGATTTGTTGATGAATGCTGCGGTGATCGTGGCCATTCTGTTGGTTACCGAGCTTGGTTGGACGATGGCGGACCCAGTCTTCGGCGCCGGCATTGCTGCCTATATCATATGGAGCGCTTATCGCATCGTACGAAATTCGCTTGATATGCTGATGGACCGCGAACTACCCGACGAAGAACGAGATAAAATTCGAGCTATTGCCCTAACTCACGATGCGGTCGAATTCGTTCACGATTTGCGAACGCGTCAATCTGGATTGACGTATTTCATCCAGCTACATCTGGAAATGGACGGCGACATGAAGCTTCATGACGCACATGAAATTGCCGACGAGGTAGAACTCTCCTTGATGGAAGCCTATCCCGGATCGGAGATTATCATTCACCAAGATCCTGCAGGTGTTGAAGAACCTCCGCAATTTAACTAAGTCGAGAATGTCGATGGCCGGTTGTTAGCGCCGGAACGCACTACCTTTCAACTCCCAACTTCTGAATTTCCCGACAATAGGCCTACTAAATGCCGACCGAGACGAGAATATATCCATTGATCCGTCTTTTTGCGGCCCTTGCCCTAATGACCATCGGCGGGGCCGCTATGTATGCTATCATCGTGTCCTTGAAACCGGTGGCCACCGAGTTCGACACTGGCCGTGGCGCCGCATCAATACCTTACACGTTGACTATGTTGGGCTATGGGCTCGGGGGTATTCTGATGGGCCGAATTTCTGACCGCGTCGGCGTACTATGGCCCGTTCTGTTTGGTAGTTTCATGTTATCGGGTGGGTTCTTCGTCGCCTCACAGGTGGAGAATCTGTGGCAGCTTTGTGTTGTTCAGGGCCTGATGATCGGTCTTCTTGGCAGCTCGGCGACCTTCGCCCCGCTCGTCGCCGATATCTCCCATTGGTTTACACGCAATCGCGGTATCGCCGTTGCGATTGTGATCAGCGGAAACTATCTCGCCGGTGTGGTTTGGCCTCTCATCATTCAAAATTTCATCAATGAAGAGAGTTGGCGCAGCGCGTATCAATCCTTGTCGCTCTTCTGCCTCATTGCGATGCCGCTATTAGCATTGATTATATACAAATCGGCGCCGGTCTCTCATGAGGAAGCCAAGACCTCAACAAGCCCAGGTGGAGACCGCCCTTTGGGCATGGCGCCGAGTTCCCTTCAATGCATCGTATGTTTCGCCGGGATCGGTTGCTGCGCCGCGATGGCGATGCCACAGGTGCATATTACGGCTTATGTAACAGATCTTGGGTTCGAAGCCATCGACGGCGCCCGTATGCTGTCTATCGCGCTGGGCTGCGGGATCGTCAGCCGCATCGTCTCGGGCGTTATCTGCGACCGAATCGGTGGCCTCAACACCTTATTGTTGGGATCGGCACTGCAGATGCTCGCACTTTGTCTCTATCTGCCGTTCAAGAGTCTCGAGGCCTTATATATTATCTCCGCTCTGTTCGGTCTCTCCCAAGGCGGGATCGTGCCGTCTTATACGATAATTGTGCGCACGTTTTTCAAAGCGAAGGATGCGGGATGGCGTATCGGTGTTTCGCTATTCTTCACACTGCTCGGCATGGCGCTTGGTGGTTGGATGGCGGGCGCGGTCTATGACCTGACCGGCTCCTATGACGCGGCGTTCATCAACGCCATCGCCTTTAATATTGCCAATCTTGCTCTCGCAGTGGGATTGAGACGCCGTGCCGAACGGTTCGCCGCCGCTTAATTTTTTCTTAATTCAGGCCGACAGCCAATCGGAAGCGTAATGGCTACCGTTGTCCCTCGGCCGAGTTCGCTCGAAATCTCGATCTCTCCACTGTGGAGATTTACCAAGCGCTTGGTAATCGCGAGACCCAGCCCAGTACCAGCTTCGCTGAACGACTTAATGCTGCCTTGAACAAACGGTTCCGTCGCCGTGCTCAAGATCTCCGCCGACATCCCGTCACCGTCGTCTTTAACGGTCAACGCGACGCCATTGGTAACGGTTCCGGCGGTGATCCGGATACAACCACCAGCGCTCGAAAACTTGATCGCGTTGGAAACCAAATTGAACAAAATCTGGCGAATCGCACGTTCATCGGCCCACAACATGGGAAACGCGTCCGGAAGCTCAATGCCGATCTCGACCTCACCCGCTTGAGCGCGCGGCCGCATCATCTCAGCTACGGATCGAATTACATCCCGCAGCTGGATATTGGTGAAGTTCAGATTGTACTCACCCGCTTCGATTTTCGGCATATCGAGAATATCGTTGATCAAGGAAAGCAGATGTTGGCCGGCATCGAGAATATTTTGGGCATATTCGTGCTGCTTTCCTTCGACTGCAGGTAACAGAATCTTTTGGCTAGAGAGCAATTCTGAAAAGCCGATAATCGCATTCAAGGGTGTACGCAGCTCATGGCTCATGTTGGCGAGAAATTCGGACTTTGCTCGATTGCCTTTCTCCGCTCGTTCTATCTCACGCTCAAGCGCCCGTTCGCGTTCTTTCAGGATGGTGAGATCCGTGTTCACGAGGAACGTACTGCCGTCGGGCATCCTTTGCTCCCGAAACATCAACCAAGTGCCATCTTGCCGAGCCGTAACTATTCCTTCGCGGGACGGATTGCGATGTTGCTCCAGACGATTGTGGAGATATTCCTCCTCGCGCCCAAGCGCCTTCAAAACGCGGCCATTCGATATGTTGTCGCGGAACAAATCTTCGAATGTCATTCCGGGCATGATATTGGGCGCCATATCGGGATTGAGTTTTTTGAAGCTGCTGTTGCAAAACACCAATCGATCTTCGGCATCGAAAAGCGCGAAACCATCGGAAGTACTTTCCATTGCGCCAGTGAACATATTTCGCTCACGCGTTAATATCTCGCTCGCGTTCACGCTTGCCGTAATGTCCTGACCTGTTCCCCGATACCCCCAAAAAGTCCCGAGGCTATCGAAAACCGGCAAACCACTAATCGACAACCAGACGAGTCCACCGTCAGGTTTCGTGCGCGGATATACGAAACTTCGAAACGGTCGATACATCTTTAAATCTTCGAGGTGTTGGCGATAAAGGTTGGGGTCAATTGCGTCTTCAATGCCCGATTCGTCTCGTCGCTTTCCAAGTAGTTCCTCGACAGGGACGCCCGTCACTTTCGTGAACCTCTCCGAGAAATAGGAAAATCTCAGCTCGTGATCCATCGCCCAGAAGTAGTCCGAGGCGGAATTCGCAAAACTCAAAAGACGATTTTCACTCTTCTCAAGATCATGCTGTGCTTGTTTTTCATGTGAAATATCGACCCGTCGAGAAATGAAATACCCGTCATGGGTTCGCATATCGGTCGCGCGTATCCAGCGTCCATCATAGAGCTGGTGCTCTGCTTCGCCATTGCCTTGCATATGAGATGCAACACAATCGCGAATATAATCGTCAACACCCACACCATTCAACCGAACGACACCGCGCTGCAAGGCTTGGCGAACGATCGATTTAAAGCTGGTCCCTGTTACAAACGGTTCGGTTATGCTGCCATAGGTTTCCTAAAACCTACGCGTGCAGAAAATCAAACGGTCCGACGGATCAAAAATAGCGATTCCTTCTGGCATCGCATCCAGAACGTCGACAAGCGTCCGAAATTGAGTCGCGGTAGAATGATCCTCGATCACAATCTCATCCAATGGACGACCACTGAGTTGGCCGCACGTTCCAAGATTGCTCTAATCGTCGTGATGATCCGGTGCAAACGTCCTCCACTGATTTCGAAAAGCCAAATGGCCTTGGAAACCACTCATATCGATTCTACAGCACTAAACCTTAACAATTCGTATCCAGCGCATCAAAAGGAGTATGCTTGACAGCCCCATGCCGGACGTTACGTTTCTCGACGCATTTCTCGCTAAGTCACAACCCGTTACGTCCCAGGAGTTTATTGATGGTCGGCATCATTTCCTACGGAGCCTATATTCCGCGCAAACGCTTGCAGCGCCAAGCCGTTGTGGAAGCCAATTCCTGGTTCAATCCCGCCCTTAAGGCCTATGGCAAAGGCGAGCGGGCGATGTGCAATTGGGACGAGGATTCGGTGACGATGGCGGTCGAAGCGGCCCGAGATTGCCTTGGTGGAGAGGCACCTGGAGAATTGGCCGGCGTGTATCTGGCGACCACCTCGGCGCCGTTCAAAGATCGTCAAAACGCGGGCATTCTCGCGACGGCCCTTAACCTGGGCGACGAATTGATGACCATGGACGTCACTGGCTCACAGCGGGCGGGTACGACCGGATTGATCAATGCGCTCAAACTGGCTTCAAGCGATGGTAATATGCTTGTCGCCGTCGCCGAAAAGCGACGGACGAAAGCGGCTAATCCTCAGGAACTCATGTACGGAGACGGTGCCGCGGCGTTTATCGTCGGCCAGGACGCGGGTGCAGCAGAGTTCGTCGGCGCGAAACAGATCTCGGTCGATTTCATCGATCACTATAAGGGCGACACCGAGGAGTTCGACTATCATTGGGAAGAGCGCTGGATTCGCGATGAAGGGTATATGAAGCTCGTCCCCCGCGCGCTCGAAGGCCTTTTCGCCGAGACTGGCGTAGCACCCGGCGACGTTAATCACTTCATCATGCCATGCTTGATCCGGCGCGTCGGCGATATGGTCGCCAAGGCAGCCGGTATTCCGGGCGATGCCATTCGCGACACGATGCAAGCAGCAATGGGCGAGGCCGGCACGGCGCACGCGTTGGTCATGCTGGCTGCAACCTTGGAAGAAGCAAAGCCCGGTGAGATCATAGTCGTCGCTGGTTTTGGCCAGGGCTGCGATGCGCTGATGTTCCGCGCGGGCGACGGCATCGAGAGTAAACGCCCCGGTATGGGCGTTTCCGGTTTCATGAAGCGGCGCGTGGCGGAAGGTAATTACAACAAGTTTCTCGCCTTCAATGGCCTGACGACGCTCGATCATGGTTTGCGCGGCGAAGTCGACAGACAAACCGCGCTGACTGCGCTCTACCGCAACAAGGAGATGCTGACCGCGCTCATCGGCGGCAAATGCCGCAAATGCGGCACCGTCCAGTTCCCGAAGTCGAACGTCTGCGTCAGTCCGAATTGCGGTGAATTTCACAGCCAGGACGACCACCCCTTCGCCAATATTCCGGCGACGGTGCAATCCTGGACGGCGGATAACCTGACCTATGCAGTGGAACCACCGCAGCATTTTGGCATGGTCGTTTTCCAGGAGGGCGGGCGGCTAATGTCGGACATCACAGATGTTGATGTCGGCGGTGTCGAGGTCGGCATGTCGATGCGGATGATGTTCCGGATCAAGGAATTCGACGGTCAACGCGGCTTTACCCGCTATTTCTGGAAAGCCGCGCCTGACTTCACGAAAGACGGCGGTTGAGGTAGAATGAATAAAATTTTGTAACTGATACGTCATTCCTGCGTAGGCGGGAATCCAGTCTACCCCGAAATCAATCTGGGTCCCCGCCTTCGCGAGGACGACGATGGCAGCGAAAGGAACGAGGACATGGCAACGGGCATTAAGGACAAGGTCGCAATTCTGGGCATGGGTTGCTCCAAATTCGGAGAACGCTGGGATGCCGACGCTGAGGACCTCATCGTCGAGGCCTACGAGGAATGCATCGCCGACGCGGGCGTCGAGACGAGCCAGATCGATGCCGCTTGGTTCTCCACCGCCATTGAGGAAGTCCATGTCGGCAAGTCCGGCCTGCCACTCTCCATTGCCTTGCGCCTACCCAACATTCCGGTAACGCGGGTCGAAAACTACTGCGCGTCTGGTACTGAATCCTTCCGAGGTGCGGTATACGCCGTTGCCTCCGGCGCCGCCGATATTGCGCTCGCGTGCGGTGTCGAGAAACTGAAGGACACCGGTTATGGTGGTCTGCCGCAACGCAGCCGCGGTGCGGTTAATTCCATGTATTGGGCGAATGCCTCTGCCCCCGGCAGTTTTGCGCAACTTGCCACCGCCTATTCCACTAAACACGGCGTCTCTATGGACGAGATCAAGCGCGCCATGGCGCAAATTTCGGTTAAAAGCCATGAGAACGGCGCCAAAAACCCCAAGGCGCACCTGCAAAAAGTCATCGACATCGACACAGTGCTGAATGCGCCGATGGTCGCGGCCCCGCTCGGCCTGTTCGATTGCTGTGGCGTCTCGGACGGTGCGGCAGCCGCCATCGTCACCACGCCAGAAATCGCTCGAAGCATGGGCAAGCATGATTTGGTTTCCGTGAAAGCGCTGCAACTCGCCGTCTCGAACGGCCAAGAAGCTAGCCATAATTCCTGGGACGGCAGCTATTTCATCACCACCCGCAAAGCAGCCGAACGCGCCTATAAGGAAGCGGGCATCGACAAGCCCCGTGATCAGATTTCCATGTTTGAATGCCACGACTGTTTTTCCGTCACCGAGTTGGTAACCATGGAAGACCTTTACATCTCTGAGGAAGGCGAAGCTTGGCAGGATGTGCTCGACGGTTTCTACAACGCGGACGGCCAAGTGCCGTGCCAAATCGATGGTGGTCTAAAATGCTTTGGCCACCCAATCGGTGCCTCCGGACTACGGATGCTGTACGAAATGTACAATCAGGTATTAGGCCGCGCCGGCGATCGCCAGCTTGAGAACCCGACCATCGGCATGACTCACAATCTCGGCGGCTTCCCGCATCAGAACGTGTCGTCCATCGCCATCGTGGGCAAGCATGGGGCCTAATATTTACGACAGAGAAGTTTAAGAAAAAGGCGCCCGTTACGGCGCCTTTTTTATGGAAGTTTGGAGATATCCACATGATCGATATTGAACGCCACGGTGTCTGCGCCGTTATCCGATTCAACAGGCCCGACGCCCTCAATGCGTTGAACGCCAACGGGCTCGACGCGCTGGAAGACGCCCTGGAACAAACCTCTAAAAGCGACGCCCGCATGCTCATATTGACTGGAGCGGGAGACCGCGCTTTTTGCGCCGGAGCCGATATAAATGAGCTCGGCCCCCGCACAGCCGACCAAGTACGATCAGCGTCCCGGCGCGGCCAAGCCATCGGCCTCCGGATTGAAAACCTACCCTTCCCGTCTATCGCCCTGTTGAACGGCTACGCCTTGGGCGGTGGGCTCGAACTCTCCCTCGGGTGCACATTCAGACTGGCGACACCAAATGCAATGATGGGATTTCCCGAAATCAAACTCGGTATTTGTACCGGATGGGGTGGAACACAACGCCTCCCGCGCCTGATTCCGTTGCAAGCTGCACTCGAACTTCTAATGTCGGGGCGCTTGATCGACGCCACCAAGGCCAAGGAATTAGGACTGGTTCATTCGATCACTGACGGCGACCCGATGAGTGCCGCCATCGAATTCGCTGAACAATTCACCCGCAATACTCTGCCCGCAATGGGACTCGTAAGAGAAGCCGTCCTCCGCGCGAACGAACAGAATTTAGAATCAGGCTTCCGCACAGAATCTGATCTCTCAACATTGTCCTATCAATTGGAAGATTCAGCGGAAGGCATTGCCGCATTCTTGGGCAAGCGGAAACCGAATTTCCAAGATCGCTAACCCGAGATCGGCTCCAGCCCTTCTTCCGCGCGCACGGCATTTATGATCTGGAGCACACGCTCCGGCCACGGGTGAAACTGGACGCCGTACTCCCCGACAAGGCGCGAATTATCCATCAAGTAGATCCCGGATTCGTCTTTGCCGCCGGTCTCGTTCTCAAAGCGGATATCAGCGTCGGGTAGATAACCTCGCACCATCTCGGCCAAGTCGCCCATGGTAATCGTTGTGCCGCCGGAGTTGTAAATCGAATGCTTCGGCGCATCAGACATGAGTACACGGGCGAAGACTTCGGTAATGTCGTCCACGTGGATCGGCAGACGCGTGTAATCCGCGAAGGGGAAATTCGCGACCTCACCCCGGGACGGTTTCACAATACATTGGACGTGATCGACCGAGCCAAAAATCTTATCAGGGCCCGAGACATTGGTCGGCCGCACACCGCTAATCGACATTCCATGTTTGTCGATATAATCCTGAGCCTGCCACTCGTTGAAAATCTTATGCATCGAGTACTGGTTTTCGCCATGCTTAAAGTCTTCTTCATTCACCGCCCGTTCACCGTAGTTTCTCTGAAAACCATAGACCGCGAGCGAACTCGCATAGACAACGCGCTTGGCGCCCGTCAGGCGTGATGCTTCAAAGAAATTATCCATACCGATGACATTCAACTTCATCGCCATATGCGGCGGATGATGACTACCGATGTAATACGCTAGATTGATCGTCCGGTCCGCACCTGCGGCCGCCATCTTGTCCATGACATCGTCAAAATGCGTGATGTCGCCCCGCACAACCCGGACTTTATCCCCGAAATCATCGAAATCTCCATCCTGCGGCGCAATATCCATCACTGTGACTTCCTCGCCTTGCGCCACGAGGGACCGCGTCAGACGACGGCCGATGAATCCTGTCCCACCTGCTATGAATACGGACATGTTCGCTCCTCCCTACCCTGCATTTTCGTCCCTTACTGAAGTAGAGCCGAATCTGACAGACCAAGGGCCGGGTATTGAATTCTCTTTCACCCTCTGCGACCTAGCTTATGAAACAATCAACGCTTAACGAAGGAAGATCAGGATGACGTGGCAGCCGGAACTCGATGAACTGAAACGCCGCGAGGCATTCGCCGAGGAATTGGGAGGGCCGGAGCGCGTGAGGCGCCAGCACGACGGCGACCGGCTGACGATCCGAGAACGGGTTGAGCAGATGTCGGACACCGGATCGTTTCGTGAGCTCGGTAAGATCGCCGGGATGGCGGATTATGATGCGAACAATGACCTGGAGAAACTAACTCCTTCTAATTTCGTTTTCGGCCGCGCCAAAGTGGACGGTCGGCAAGTCGTAATCGGTGGTGACGACTTCACGGTGCGTGGTGGCTCCGCCGATGCGACGATCAAGGAAAAGCACCAAATGTGCGAGCGCATGGCGCACGAATTGCGCCTCCCCTTGATCCGCATGGTTGAAGGATCCGGCGGCGGCGGTTCGGTCAAAACCATCGAGACTACCGGGCGCGCAAACGTTCCAGGCGTCGCCGGTTGGGAAGTTGTGGTCGACAACATGGGCACGATCCCTCGGGTGGCGTTGGGTCTAGGCTCTGTCGCCGGTCTCGGTGCCGCTCATCTGGCGGCGGCGCATTACTCCGTCATGATCAAAGACAACTCCGCACTCTTCGTTGCCGGGCCGCCGGTCGTCGAACGGCTTGGCCAAAAGCTGACCAAGAATGAACTCGGGGGTTGGAAGATTCAACTCCGCGCAGGCGCCGTCGATCATGCAGTCGACACCGAAGAAGACGCCTTCGAATGCGCACGCAAGTTTCTCTCCTACCTGCCACCTTCCGTGCATGACGTGCCGCCACGCGGCCCGCAGGAAGACGATCCGAACCGCCGCGAGGAATGGCTTCTGGACGCCATCCCGCGCGATATCCGCAAGGTCTATAAGATCCGCCCGATCATCGAGGCGGTCGTCGACGAAGGATCGTTCTTCGAATGGGGCGACCGCTACGGCAAATCCATCGTCACCGGTTTTGCACGCCTCGACGGCTGGCCTGTCGCCTTGATGGCAAGCGATCCCTACTCCTATGGCGGTGGCTGGACGGCTGATACTTGCCGCAAGGTCGAAAAATTCGTCGACACCGCCGACACGTTCCATCTACCCATCGTTTACCTGGCGGACTGCCCAGGATTCCAGATCGGGCTTGAGGCCGAAAAGAACGGGACCATCAAGGAAGGCGTGCGCGCCATGAGCGCCATTTGGCAAACCGAGACGCCGTGGTGTTCAGTCATCATCCGCAACGCTTTCGGCGTCGCTGGGGCTGCGCACAAGAACGGCGGTCGTTTCTGCACCCGCTATGCTTGGCCGTCGGGCCGCTGGGGCTCCTTGCCCCTCGAAGGCGGGATCGAGGCCGCCTACCGCGCCGATATCGCGGGCGCCGACGATCCCGATGCGAAAATGGCGGAGATTGAGGAACGATTGAACAAACTCCGCTCGCCATTCCGATCGGCCGAGAGTTTTTGGATCGAGGAGATTGTCGACCCCCGCAAAACGCGCTCGCTGCTCTGCGATTTCGCCAATACGGTCGCGCCGCTGCGCGAACCTGGCCTACGCCGACGCATGATGCGGCCATAAAGGAGACAGATTCATGGCGATTGAAGCATGGACTGGAACCTATGAGGACCTTCCACTCGGTGCAGAGGAATCTGCGTCGCAATTGATAGACGGGTCGGCCATCGACGCCTTCGCAAATGCGATCCAAAGCTTTAATCCAGTTCATATGGATGGGGATTGGGCACGCGAAAACACCCATTATCCGGATCGTATAGCGCATGGCGTCATGACAACGGCGCTCATGTCGCAACCACTCGTACAATTCTGCGAGAGGTATAAGATTCGGACGGCCCTGCTTACCTCGTCCTCACGATATACCCGTGCCGTGATCGCGGGAGATACGGTAACCACGACCGTGCGCCTAGTTGAGAAGATGGACGCAAAGAAGCGTATCCGCTTTGAGGTGGAAACCAAAAATCAGAATGATGAAGTCGTGATGATTGGTGAACTCCTCGAACAGTGCATTTAGGACAACGGATCGCATCTTGCTCAGTTAAGATTGCGATGCCACTCTGGTAAAAATTGTTCAAAGGACCTGAATGATGGCAGAGCCGACACAGTTGGAAGTCTTCACTGACTACGTTTGACCGTGGTGTTATCTCAGTACCGGGCGTATTGAGAAATTGAATGAAAAATACAACATCGAGATGAAGTGGATTCACTTCCCCCTGCACCCTGACACACCGCAGGAAGGCCGCGCGATGACCGATTTGTTCGCGGGACGAAGTGAAGCCGAGATGAAGGCCCGCCAAGATCAAATGAAGGGCTTGATGGAGCAAGAAGGCCTGCCGTATGGCGAGCGTACCCATACTTACAACAGCCGCCTTGCGCAGGAAATTGGTGCCTGGGCAGACACGCAAGAGGGTGGCGACATCATGCATGACGCGCTTTACCGCGCCTATTTCGTCGACACCAAGAACATTGGCGATCCAGATGTTTTACTGGAAATCGTGGAAGCAAACGGGCTTTCGGTCGATGAGGCGCGCAAGGTACTTGAAGAGCGCACCTTCAAGGATGTCGTCGACGAGGATTGGAGCAAGTCGCACCAATACGGTGTCACAGGTGTGCCGACTTTTGTCGCCGCTGGGCACGGGGTCGTCGGCGCACAACCATATGACGCCCTTGAGCAGTTCTTGGAATCCGTCGGTGTAGAGGAACGCACCAACGGCGACTAAAAGCGAACGGGAGGAAATGTTCTATGACGATTGAAATCAAACCGCTCACGATTCATACCGGCGCGGAAATCTCCGGTGTTGATCTAAATCAACCCATCTCCGACAGCGATGCTACAGATATCTGGGATGCCTTTCTAAAATGGAAGGTCGTATTCTTCCGCGATCAACCGATGAGTCATGCGGATCAAGTCGCGTTCGGGCGTCGGTTCGGCGAATTGACCATCGGTCACGCGGTCTTCGGACATGTCGACGGCTATCCGGAAATATACTCCATCGCCAAGGACCGTTGGGACAATCGGTATAAACCGGCTCCGAAAAACATCCGTCCCTGGACAGGGTTTCACGCCGACATCACGGCGGCGGTCAATCCACCTGCGGTTTCCATTCTGCGAGGCGTCACCATTCCACCCTATGGCGGCGACACGTTATGGGCCAACTTGGTCGTCGCCTATGACAGTCTGTCGGAGCCGATCCGTAACTTCGTCGACGGATTGCGGGGCCTGCATAAATTCCAACCCCCAGGGGAAATCGACGTCACGGAAGAATACAAAGCGATGCAAGAACGTCGTCGCCTGACGACAGAGCATCCAATGGTCCGGGTGCATCCGGAAACCGGAGAGCGCGTTCTCTATATCAGCCCCAGTTTCTTGAAATCGATTGTCGGCATGGAGCCGCGCGAAAGCGAACTGATCCTAGAGATGCTCTGGGAGCACTCGGTTCGCCCCGAGTTTACCCTTCGTTATAAGTGGGAGCCGAATGACCTCGCTATGTGGGATAATCGCGCGGTCGTCCACTGCGCGCCCCGGGACATTTACGAGACCGATTTCGACCGCCAGCTCTATCGCATCACCATGTTGGGCGATATCCCAGTGGGTGTAGACGGACGACAATCGGTTTCAATTTCGGGCGAGCCCATCACACCTATCGCCGCTGCCGCGGCAGAATAAACAAAGGCAACACATGACAACGCAACGCCCGAACCTGTTCTTTCATCAAATCGACGCGGAAGGCGAGTTCGAGCCGCGCGGAGATGGCGCACCCGGAATCTCCGTCAAAATTCTATCCAACAGTTTGGATACGGATAAGAAGACCGGTAGCCGCACGAGATTGGTCCGCCTTG
Source organism: Alphaproteobacteria bacterium (assembly GCA_049601975.1). Taxonomy (GTDB): domain Bacteria; phylum Pseudomonadota; class Alphaproteobacteria; order UBA8366; family UBA8366; genus UBA6544. The sequence goes on from JBMYRC010000006.1 coordinate 44,813, forward strand.
CCCCCGGTACTAAAACACCGGAAGCGCACGCCCATCCTTATTGGGAAGAAATTTACATGCTGGAGGGTGAGATGATCACGCACGAAGGCACCGATGGCGAGAAAACCGTCGGCCCGAACTGCTATGCCGCCCGCAAACCCAGCTTCATGCACGGCCCAGTGCGCAGCGAGACCGGTTGCCTGATGATCGACTTCTGCTGGTACGATAGCGAGGACGCGGAATGAACGACATCTCACCACCCAACATGGTTTCCACGATCGCGGAACTCGAAGCCATTTACGGCGAGCCCTTGGCGCAATCTCTGGTCAAAGAGATCGATTACATCTCGGATCATTACCGCGCCTTCATCGAGAAGTCACCGTTCATGGTCCTGGCAAGCGTCGCCGAGGAAGGGCTCGATTGTTCGCCGCGCGGCGACCCTTCGGGATTTGTCCGTGTGATTGACGAGAAGACGGTGATGATCCCCGACCGGCGCGGCAACAACCGCATCGACACGCTGCGCAATCTTGTGCGGGACCCGCGTGTCTCGTTGCTGTTCCTGGTGCCGGGTGTGGGTGAGACTCTGCGGATCAATGGCCGCGCCGACATTTCCGTCGACCCGGACCTTTGTGCTTCCTTCGACATGAACGGCAAGACGCCCCGCAGCGTGATCGTGGTGACCGCCGAGCGGGTCTACTTCCAATGTCAAAAGGCCTTGGCCCGCTCACGACTTTGGGATCCAGAGGCCCGGATCGAGCGGAAGGAACTTCCATCTGCAGGCGATATCCTTCAAGGGTTAAGCAAGAATGATTTCGACGGCGACGCCTATGACAAGAATTATCCCGAGCGTTTGAAGAAAACCATCTACTGAACAAGGCGAAAGATAAATGATCCACGATCCCCCTGCCCTGACAATCCATCGCGGGTTTAAACGACCGTCTCAGGCATTGCTCGATAAGTTCAAACGTGCGCAAACCTCTCATCTCTGTGACGCCATGAATGGCCGGGGTGCCCTCGACTATCGCATCAAGCCGCTCGATGAATCGCAATCGGTCTTTGTCGGCCCGGCAATTACCGCGCAATCAGCACCCGCCGATATCGCCGGTATGTTTGGTGGCGTACATGAAGCGCAGCCAGGTGACGTGCTTGTCGTCGCGAACGACGCCTTCTCAGGTACAGCGGTGGTCGGTGACCTCGCCATCGGCATGATGAAAAACAAGGGTATCGTCGGCTTCGTCACAGATGGTCTCGCACGCGACAAAGCGGGCATACTCGAAGTAGGATTACCCTGTTTCTGCCAAGGTATTTCGCCGAACTCACCGGGACGCACGGGCCTTGGAATAGTTGGCGCACCGGTAACCTTGGGCGGCGTCCACGTTAATCCGGGCGACATCATCATCGGTGATCCAGACTCTGTCGTCGTCGTGCCCCAAGAAGAAGCCGAGGAAGTTGCGGTGCTACTCGCCGAAATTCAAGAAGCCGAGAAGACGGCCATCCAGCGCGTTGCAGACGGCGCCACGATGCCCGCGAGCATGGACAGCATGATCGCCAACGCCCACATCATCGAGGACAATACCTGATGGCGGGTGCGGCCGATATGATCTGGCAGCTTTGGAACGCAGGCGAAGTCATCGATAGCCTACCGGAAGATTTGCGCCCCCACACCCGCGACGAAGGTTACGCGGTCCAGGCCGAGTTGGAAGCCTTGAGCAAGCGTCCTCTCGTCGGCTGGAAGATTGCGGCAACCAGTAAGGCAGGCCAACACCATATCGGTGTCAGCGGCCCCATTGCAGGCCGCCTATTAGCGCAGCGGGTATTCGATGACGGTGCGGAATTGGCCTTTGGTGCCAACCGAATGCGCGTCGCAGAGCCGGAATTCGCCTTTCGTTTCGGCCAAGCTCTCGGCCCGCGAGAAGATGCCTATCAAATCGACGAGGTCTTGGCGGCGGTCGATAGCCTACACCCTGCGATCGAAGTGCCGGATTCACGCTTTGATGATTTCGCCAGTGCGGGTGAAGCCCAGCTTATCGCGGACAATGCTTGTGCGCATGAATTCGTGCTCGGACCGCCGACAATCGCCAACTGGCGGGATATCGATCTCTCGAAACACGAAGTAAGCGTGGAGGCGGTCGGCGGTGACCAATACACCGGCATCGGATCGAACGTCCTCGGCGACCCTCGCGTCGCCCTTTTATGGTTGGTCAACGAAGTCACCGGTCTTGGTCTCACTCTGGACGCCGGACACGTCGTAACCACCGGCACATGCGCGGAGCCGCTCGAGGTTGAGCCCGAAGATGAAATCATCATGAATTTCGGCGACCTAGGTACTGTCGAATTGACTTTTACCGGATAGACGACACCCCAACTGTATTAAATGATTTTTTATCTGACGATATAATCGTCCGGGTCCGGCGTCTCGGTCATCGCCCAATAGTCGACCAGACGCCAAGGTGAGTTGGCGAAGACCCGGCCCTTACTGTTCTTGTACCAATTATTCACGCCCGTATGCGCCCAGACCATTTTCTCATGGGCGGCGTCGCAGCGCTCGTTGAAGGCGTCGTGGACGTCTTTGCGCACTTCCATCGTTCGGTGGTCACCCTCGATCAAATCACGCAGGCACTTCATCGTATAGCGCACCTGACATTCGCCGTGAAACATGGCGCTGCCGCCATGGCCGAGATTGGTGTTCGGGCCGTATAAGATAAAGAGATTCGGGAACTTCGGCACGGTAATGCCGAGATAGGCTTTCGGATCGTCTTCCCCCCAGATGTCACTCAGGTTTTCGCCATCACGCCCGACGATCTCAATCGGCCAGAGCATCCGGTTGGCATGAAACCCTGTCGCTAGAATGATGACGTCTACTTCATACCGCGTCCCGTCCGCCATGACGACAGCATCCGCTTCGATGTGGTCGATGGTATCGGTGACCAGATCGACATTGTCGCGCTTCAGCATTGGGAACCAATGATTGTCGACTAGCATCCGCTTGCCGTAAGGCGGATAGTTGGGCACCACCTTTGCCATCAATTCCGGATCGCCGTCCAATTCCCGCTCCATATGGCGGACCATATTGGCGCGGAACCGGTCGTTGGTCGCGTTGAGGGCGCGTTCGGGATGCGGCCAATCCGGGTCGACCTGTAATGCCCCATGGATACCGTCAGAGAAACCCCAGAAGAGCTGGAACCGGTACCACCGCGCATAATACGGCAAATGCTCCAGGATCCACTTCTTACCCGGGCTGACCAAGCGGTGATAGTTGGGATTGGCGATCACCCAGTGGGGCGAGCGCTGGAAAATAGTGAGCCGATCAACCGCACCGGCAATCGCAGGGCCGGTCTGCATGCCGCTGGCACCCGTGCCGATCATCGCCACCCGCTTGCCCGCAAGATCGACACTCTCATCCCACCCGGCGGTATGAAACGCGGGCCCCTCGAACGTATCGAGCCCGGGGATATCCGGAAGCTTTGGTCCGTTCAATTGTCCGACCGCGGTGATCACCGCATTCGCTCTTAAAGTCTCTTCCGCACCGTCCTTGCCGCTTATCGACACAACCCAGCTCGCCGATGCCTCGTCATAGCGGAGCGAGACAACTTCCGTCTCAAAGCGTATATCGCCGCGCAGGTCGTATTTGTCGGCGCAGTTCTCGAAATATCGGTGCAGTTCGTCGCGCTTCGAATAGAACTCAGTCCATTCGTGGCTCGGCTCAAAGGAATAGGAATAGAAATGGTTCGGGGTATCGACACCGCAGCCCGGATACCGGTTCTCGTACCAAGTCCCGCCGACCGCGTCGTTCTTCTCAATCACCGTGAAGGGAATACCAGCTTGCTGAAGTTTAATCGCCGACAGCAGCCCCGACATGCCCGCGCCCACGATAACGACATGAAAAGTGTCCAGACGCTCCTGCGGCGGATCACGATGCCAAGAAACCCCTTTCGGGTCGGCATCATGCAGCGCCAACTCTTCCCGCATCATGGCGGCATAATCGTCGGAGACAGGCTCGCCCACGGCGACACTCATCATCCGTTGCAGCGTGGCGTCATCCGGTGGCGGCGGCAGGTCACGCCTTTCCTCCGCATAAACGCGAACAGCCTCGATCAGACGGGTGCGAATTTCTGCCTGCTTCGCCGCTGGCATCTTCACCGAGTAATCCCACGGTCCTTTGATATATCCCGCGATCTCATAGAGCAGAGATAAGTCCTCGGTCAACTGGACGAGTACCATGGCAACAGTGGCAATATCGCTTTCGGCGAGCGCGGATTCGAGCTTTTCCGAATCAGCGGTCAGGGATGTAAAATCATACGACATGCGAAGTACTTTGGGGCAAATTCACCTGAAATCAATTTTCCAAATCGGTACGCGCATTTTAACGTATCGATATGAAACTCTCCCTCTCCTGTCGGATCGCCGAATCTTCCAGCCGCAAGGATGTCGCCGCCCTTCCTATCGAGGAATTGGCGCCCCTAGCCGCCACTGCCGGATTTTCCGGCCTGTCGATGCGGGCGTCCGCCGTCTCTATCGACACATCGCCAGATCGAGTCTCCGCGATTCGCCAGTTACTGGATACGAACGGACTTGCCGCATCCATGGTCATGGGAAATGTCGCCCTCGCCGCGAACAACACCGAAGCGCCTGACTGTTTGCGCAACATCACACCACATCTCAATCTCGCGGAGTGCCTCGGTGCGAACCTCGTCCGAGTGATGATACAGCATGAAGATGATATTCCCCACGCCCAACGTTCCGCAGACGAAGCGAAAGAGCGTGGCATCTCGCTCTCGCAACAGACCCATTGGGGTACGCTTGCAGAGACCATTGACGGTACGCTCAAACTCGTCGATCGGATGGCTCGGAGTAATTTCGGCATTACCTTTGAGCCCGCCAATCTCCTCGCGTGCGGCGAGAATTTCGGACCTGACGCGGTTCGGCGATTGGCGCCACATTTGGTTAATTTCTACTTTCAAAATGTTCGCCTCGATCAGGCGGGCGCGCATACCTTCAAGTCACGCGCGTTAGGGCCGGTCTCGCTCTCTTATGTGGCGCTCGACGATCCGGGCGGTATCGAAATCGCGCCCCTCATCGCCACGTTGAAGGAATGCGGTTACGACGGCTGGGTCTCTGTCCACCAACCCTTACGGGAAGGCCAATCCGTCACCGATGCCATCGACGAGGCCTCGCGCGTCTTCTGCCCCCTCGTCTCCTAGTCCTCCCTCCGCGTCAGCTTAAATCATCCTCTAACGGGGCAATCGCTCCGAGAAATCCAATGGAGGAAAAAGAACGTGGCAAAAAGCGAAGCATACGAAAAAGGACAACAAGTCCGGCGTGAAATGATGGGCGATGCGATGGTCGAGAAGCTCGCGACTACCGTCTATGCCGACCCGGTCATGGAAAAGTTCGGAGATTACGCGACGGAAGCTGTCTTCGGTCTTTTGTGGGGCCGCGAAGGGCTCGACCGAAAGACCCGCGCCCTGATCTGCGTGATCTCCGACACATGCCTGCATTGTTGGCCAGAATTAGAGTTGCATATCCGGTTCGCTCGGAAAATGGGCTGGACCGAGGACGAGATCACCGAAGCATTGCTGCATGTCGGCGGCTATATTGGCGTGCCGACGATACGCGAAGCAATGATCATTGCCGGTAAGGTGTTCAAGGAGCTAAAAGCGGAAGAAGGCTAGCGGGCGCTCCTCCCTTCGACAGGCTCAGGGTGAGGTTTCTAATTGGGATATAACCATTGAAAACCTCATGCTGAGCACGTCGAAAATCAGCAAACAATCCATACTTCTATCCTAAGAACCAATCCAATATCTTTGAATTCTCGTCGCGGGGATAGGTGTGAGAAAGGTTGGCGATCTCACGGTAGACGATTTCGGCACCGCGCTCTTGCAGCACCTGATGGGCGACACGCGCGACGTCGATGTCGAACATCCAATCCTGCACCCCGTGGGTCAGGTAAATGGGGCGGCCATCGATATTCGCCGGGCCCAGAATTTCCAACATCATGACATGGAAACTCGCCGATATCGGTGCCAAATGCGTAAATGGTGAGGATGCCTTCAAGCCGCTCATATAGGTGAAGGTTCCGCCGTCACTCATGCCGGTCATCAACAGACGCTCGCCGTCTACGTTCCAGCGCTGACGGGTTGCGTCCAGAATCGTTTCGATATTCTCGTCGTCGACTTCCGGCTGCATCAGTGACCAAGTATCGCCCCGCGCCGTTGGACTGATCACAATGAACCCTCGGCTGCGTGCTTCCTTCAGCCAAGTCCACAGGAACGCCCGTCCGTGCCCGCTGCCCCCATGCAGCGCCACAACGACGGGATACGCGACCTCGTGGTCGTAATACTCCGGGATGTAGATCGAGCAGCCGCCCTTTTCGTCACGCTCGTTCTTAAAATGCAATACCCCGGTATCTTCGCGAGGAACCGCGCCTGAAATGCGCGCCAGTAACCTGGCATCTTCTTGTCTGTGTTCTTCCAGAAAGAACCCACTCACCGACGGGAAAAGCGGTGCCGCTGGGTACAGCGTCTCAAACGCGTAGGGTGTGTACCGCAACGCCCGGTAAGCCATGAAGATCCCATCGGGATCGTCCGGCGTATCGACGAATGCAGTAATCGCCTTTTGCGTCAGCTCAAAACTCGTATCGACCGATTGACGGATAGCCTCCGTTCCACTCGGCCATTCGCTCTCTGTGGTCCCTCGACGGGCTTCCTCCAAAGGAGCCTTGTGGACCGAGACCTTTTCCTTCAATTGGTCGATCAAAACCGGATGGAGATGCCGTTGCACCCCCATCAGTGAATTAAGCGCCGCCAATAAAGGCTCTATCCGCGTTTCAATCTCTGTCGTCATGGCCCGAGACCCTATGGTACCAAGTCCATAATTTCTTCCAACTCGGCGATGCGTTCGTTCTGTGGCTGGTCCGGGTCGACCCGCAATGAGAGCGAGGTAATCCCGCAAGCCTCATACGCCTTGAAGCGCTCCTTCACCATCTCCGGCGTACCGAATGCGCCGAATTGCGTCACCATCTCGTCGGGCACGCGAGCCGCCGCTTCGTCGCGCTTGCCCTCAATCCACAGTTTTTGGATTGCCAAAGCGTCATCCGTGAACCCCGCCCGCTTAAAGGCGTCATTATAGAAATTGGTTTGCGCCGACCCCATCGCGCCCATTTGAAAGGCGACGCCGGGACGGCGGGCATCGATTATCTCTTCCACGTTCTCACCGACAGATACCTGACAGCCGGCATGTAGTTCGACATTTGCCATCGAACGTCCGGCCTTGGCCGCGCCGTCGCGGATATAAGCGAGATGCGCGTCCGCATGGTCCGGCGAGAACGAGGTGCCGAGCCATCCATCCGCACCGGCCCCCGTGAACTCCAATGATTTCGGGGCCAACGTCGCAAGGAAGATCGGGATGTCCGCCGGCGGATGGTTGAGGCGGATCGCCTTCCCTTCTCCACCGGGCCGCGGCAAGGTGTGATACTTTCCGTCAAACGACAGTTTCTCACCCCGAAAGGCCATGCGCAAAATCTCGACCGTTTCTTTTAAGCGACTCAAGGGCGCTCGATATGGCACGCCGTGCAATCCCTCCACGACCTGCGGGCCGCTGACACCCAGGCCCAGGATAAACCGTCCATCGGAGATATCGTGCATCGAGAGCGCTGTCATAGCAGTCATCGACGGAACCCGGGCACTGATCTGCATGATCCCGGAGCCAAGACGAATCATTTCCGTCTGTCCGGCAAGATACGCCAAGCACGTCACCGCATCATGTCCCCATGCCTCTGCCGACCAAACCGTGTTAACGCCTAACTGTTCCGCTTTCTGAACATATTCGGTCAAATCCTTGATGCCGGTGCGGCCATACGCACCGAGGGAAACAGATGTTTTCATGGGATTGCTCCTTCGTGCATTCCGTCTTGATTTGTCGAACGATATAGGCCGAATTTCAAGCATGGGGAATTGAATTCACGACACCGCAAACGACATTCTTCCCCATGGAATGGACAGGCATGAAAATCGGCGAAGCACTGCAATACTCGGCTGACAAATGGCCGGAGAGCGACTTCGTCGTCGGCATGGGTGAGCGCATTACCTATGCGGAATTCAACGGGAGGGTCGATCGCTTGGCGACCGGCCTGATGGGCCTTGGCATAGTGCGTGGCGATCATGTCGCCTGTTGGCTCACCAACGGCCCCGATTGGATTATGACGTGGCTCGCATGTTGCCGTCTCGGCGCGACAGTCGTCTCAATCAATACGCGGTACAAGACCCAGGAAGTCGAATTCATTCTGCGGCAGTCAGACGCCAAACTTTTGGTGGCAATGCCGAGCTATTGGGAAATTGACTATCTCTCGATGATTTCCGAAATGGTGCCGGGCTACGAGACTTCGACGCCCGGCAGTCTCGAATGCGACAGTCTTCCGGAACTCCGGGGCGTCCTCCTGTGGCAAGATGAATCCCATCCGGGCACAATTTCGCTACATACCCTGCAAGCGAACGATGCCGATCGCGCGGCACTCGATGCGGCGGCGGCAACATTGGAGACAGAAGACCCGGTCGTCATCATATACACCTCCGGCACCACCGGCGTGCCTAAGGGTGCCATGCATTGCCATCGCGTCCTGTTGGAGGGCCGCGACATCGCCAAGGCCCTGCATATGGAGGCGGGCGATAACGTGCTCTGCCATTTGCCGCTCTATCACGTCGCCGGCAGCGTCGCGACAGTGATGCCCGCCATGCAACATGGCGCGACCGTCGTCACTATGGAACAATGGGAGCCCACCGCCGCCATCGATCTGATCGAGCGCGAACGCGTCAATATTATGGGCGGTATCCCAACCCACTTCATCGACATGCTTGGCGTGCCTGGTGTCGAGCAACGTGACACTCATTGCTTGAAATCGGCCTGGATTGGCGGCGCGCCGGTCACGCCGAAATTAGCACGAGCCGCAAAAGACATTCTTAAGTTCGATGCTCTGCAGGCAGTTTATGGTCTGACAGAGACGATGGGCGGCACGACACTAAGCGAGTTCGAGGCCCCCATCGAAGTAACCTGCGAGAACAAAGGCAAGCCGATCGGCAGCTTCGAGGTAAAGGTCGTCCAAAACGAATCCGGGGAGTCCGCCGACATCGATGAAGACGGTGAAATCTGGGTGCGCGGCTATACCGTCATGCTGGGTTACTACAAAAACGAAGAAGCGACCCGCGAGGCCATAACACCCGAAGGATGGTTCCGAACAGGCGATCTCGGTCATTACGACAAAGACGGTTATTTAAAAATCACAGGACGCGCGAAGGAGATGTTCATAGTTGGCGGCAGCAACGCCTATCCAGCGGAGATTGAGCGTTACCTGGAAACCCACCCAAAGGTCGGCCAAGCAGTCGTCTGCGGAGCTCCGCACGAGCGGTTAGGCGAGGTTTGTTTCGCCTTCGTCATGCCCAAAGCAGGAGAACAGCTCACCGAGGGTGAAATCGTCGAATATTGCCGCGGTCAAATCGCCGACTATAAGGTCCCCCGCCATGTCGACGTCGTCGAGGATTTTCCTCGTACGACCACTAATAAAATCCAACGATTCATCCTGCAAAAAGAAATCGCGGATCGGTTCTCCGGATGATCTACCAGCATCGAATCGTCATCGCCCGGAGCGGCAAGCTAGAAAAACGCCACGTCGAATTTCAGGCGCATACCATGAACGCTCTGGACGAAGCGGGCTCAGTTCTCATCGGCGCGTGGGAGGTCTATATCGGCAATGAGGCCGGCAGTGCCGTCTGGCAGCTGCGCCAATTCGAGAGCATGGCCGCCTGGGAAATCCACCAAGATAAGGTACGCGCGGATGCGGCCCTTTCCGCCGCGCGACAGCAGAACCTTTATCCGCATTTGGACGAGATCAATACATCGATTCTGCGGCTCGCTGACGTGTCGCCGCCCCTGGCGACTGAGTGGCCCGCCATCGACGACGTTCGGGGACAAGCGCGTGGTTACATCGAACAGCGTACGATACGGTTTCGCGTCGGTGGCTCTTTAGAGCATCACGAATTCTACCGCGAGAATGTCATGCCGGCACTGGATAGAGACCGCGCCCGCCTAATCGGATTGTTCGACACGATCATCGGCGACGGCACGACCAACGGTAAATCCATGCAAAGTGTGGAATTGCGCCATTTTCCCGACCTTACCGCATGGCAGGTTTGGCGCGAGGCGCAAGACGACGATCCCGCGCTTTCCAAACTCATCAAGCAGAACTGGATGCCCTATGTTTTGGAGATGCACAGCGTCCTGATGCGGCCGCTCGACTACAGCCGCATTCGGTGACAGAAACGCTTGCCTAGTACTGGATACGTGTCGTCGCCGCGCCGTCGACCACCAGGTTCACACCGCTGATATAACTGGCAGCAGGGCTGGCAAGGAACACCGCCCCGTTGGCGACTTCTTCCGGGGTGCAGAAACGGCCCATGGGATTGCGCTTGATAGCCATCGCGAAGCGATCGGGGTCTTCAGTTTTGTTGCGCTCCCACACCCCGCCTTCGAAATAGACCGCGCCTGGCGACACTGAATTCGCGCGAATACCTTTGGCTGCGAAATTGGTACTGATCCCGGACATGTAACTGATCAGCGCTGCCTTCACACCGCTATAGGCGCGCACACCACCTGACACATTCACCGCCGCCGTGCTGGAGATCGAGACGATCGATCCGCACTCTGATTGCTCAAGGTAGGGCATCGCACTTTCAACGGCCCGCACGGTGCCTAGAATGTCGACATCGAGACCGCGTTGCCACGCCTCTTCATCCGCGCCCGCGACCAAAGAACTCGCGTTCGCGACCAGGATATCGACCCCGCCCAAGGTCTCGGCGGTTGCTTTCATCCAAGCGCGGAATGCGCCATCGTCGGTGACATCCGCCGTCCCCCCGATAACATGGGTATCGCCACCAGAAAGAGCGTTCACCGCATCCGTCACGTCTGCTTCATTTCGAGCACAAAATCCGACGTGGCAGCCCTCCGAGACAAGTAGATCGACAATACGCCGTCCGATGCCTTTCGAGCCGCCGGTCACGATGGCTCGTTTACCGCTGAGACCTAGGTCCATGGTATTTCTCCCCTATCCGATTTTCTTGATTACGCGGTTTAGCGCGGCAGATCGGTGGTGCCCATCAGGTATTCGTCGATGGAGCGCGCGCATTGACGACCTTCGCGGATCGCCCATACGACCAGCGATTGGCCGCGCCGCATATCACCGGCGGCAAAGACCTTATTGACCGATGTGCGGTACTCTTCCGTGTTCGCGTCGACATTGCCACGCGGGTCGAGTTTCAGACCGAGCGTCTCGACCATTCCTTCCTGAACCGGATGCACGAACCCCATGGCGAGAAGCACCAGATCGGCTTTCAATTCGAACTCAGAGCCGTCGACTTCCTGCATCTCCATGCGGCCGTCCTCGCCTGTTGCCCACTCGAGACGAATACCGTTCAGTGCCGTCACTTTACTATTGGTCCCGGAGAACGTCTTTGTGCCCACGGACCAATCGCGCTCACAGCCTTCTTCGTGGGAACTGGAAGTGCGCAGCTTCATCGGCCAATCGGGCCAGGTCAGCGCCTTATTTTCGCGCTCCGGCGGTTGCGGCAGTAATTCCAACTGGGTAACGGATTTGGCGCCGTGACGGAACGAAGTGCCAACACAATCCGAGCCCGTATCACCGCCACCGATGACGACGACATGCTTGTCCGTCGCCATGATCGACACATCGTCCGGCACGTCCACGCCCGCATTCCGGTCGTTTTGCTGGGAGAGAAATTCCATCGCAAAGTGGACACCATCGAACTCACGACCCGGCACCGGTAAATCACGGGGCTTCTCGGCGCCACCACACAGAGCAACCGCGTCGAAATCAGTCATCAGCGTTTCAATTTCTACATTCACACCAACATGACTGTTGGAACGGAACTCGACCCCTTCGGTCTGCATCTGCGCCATCCGACGGTCGATCAGGTGCTTCTCCATCTTAAAGTCGGGAATACCGATCCGCATAAGTCCACCGATCCGCTCGCTCTTCTCGAAGACGACGACTTTATGACCCGCTCGTGCAAGCTGTTGCGCGCAGGCGAGGCCGGCAGGGCCGGAGCCGATAACGGCAACGCGCTTATCCGTGTGGCGTGCGGGCGGCAGTGGCCTAATCCAACCTTCTTCCCAACCGCGATCGACAATCGAGCATTCAATGGTTTTAATCGTCACCGGCGCATCGTCGATGTTCAATGTGCAGGCCGCCTCGCACGGAGCGGGGCAAATGCGACCCGTGAATTCCGGGAAATTATTGGTGGAGTGGAGCGTATCCAGGGCTTCCCGCCATTTGTCGCGATAGACCAGATCGTTCCATTCTGGAATTATATTGTTCACCGGGCAGCCCTGATGACAATACGGAATGCCGCAATCCATGCAGCGCGCACCTTGTTCGGAAGCTTTTTCCGAAGATAACGGAATCACGAATTCCTTGTAGTGATTGACGCGCTCCTCGACCGGGGCATAGCGCCGGTCGTCTCGCTCAATCTCGAGAAATCCAGTCGGGTTACCCATGATTTATTCTCCGCCCGCAGCAGCCGCGCTGCGCTCTTCCAATTCGGCCTTGGCCTGCATTTCGTGCAACGCCCGTCGGTATTCGACCGGCATGACCTTCACGAACTTCGGAAGATAGTTGTCCCAATCATCGAGAATGGCCCGCGCCCGGTCACTGCCGGTATAGTGCTGATGATTCTCGATAAGTCCCCGCAAGCGCCGTTCGTCATAACGCGTCATATCAGACGACGGGTCGATGCCATCGTCATTCGCCGCGCGTTCTTCCCTCGGCACCGCCTCCAATTCCACCATGCTCTTGTTGCAAAGACTGTCGAAAGCGTTCTTCTCGTCGAGCACATAAGCGATTCCACCGGACATGCCGGCCGCGAAATTGCGCCCCGTTTCACCCAATACAACGACGACACCACCGGTCATGTACTCCGCTCCGTGATCGCCGCAACCTTCGACCACCGCCGATGCACCAGAGTTCCGTACCGCGAACCGCTCGCCGGCTACGCCACGGAAATAGCATTCGCCCGCAATGGCGCCGTAGAGCACTGTATTGCCAACAATGATGTTCTCTTCCGGCACAAGCTGACTGTCCGGTGAGGGGTAGATGGCAATGCGGCCGCCGGACAATCCCTTACCGACATAATCGTTCGCATCGCCGACCAGCTCGAACGAGACACCATGCGACAACCAGGCTCCGAAGCTCTGCCCGGCATTCCCGGTGAATTTCACATGGATCGAATCTTCGGATAGGCCCGCATGGCCGTGCTGTTTCGCGATCTCGCCCGACATCATCGCGCCGACTGTGCGATTGATATTGCGGATCGGGCTTTCGAAACTGACCGGTGCACCACCGTCGATGGCACCCTTCGCTTTGGCGATCAGCTCGTTATCAAGCGCCTTCTCCAAGCCGTGATCTTGATCTTCGCAATTAAAGAGCGCCACGCCTTCTGGTGCCTCGATGGGAGCCAACAAACGTGAGAGATCAATGTTCTGAGCTTTCCAATGATCGACCGCATTGTTCATGTCGAGGATATCGCGGCGACCGATCATCTCATCAATGGTCCGGAAGCCGAGCTCCGCCATGATCTCGCGAACTTCAGTGGCGATATAGGTGAAGAAATTAACCACATGTTCGGGCTGCCCAGTGAAGCGCTTGCGCAATTCGGGGTCCTGGGTCGCCACACCGACCGGGCATGTATTGAGATGACACTTCCGCATCATAATACAGCCTTCGGAAATCAGAGCCGCCGTAGCGAAACCAAACTCGTCGGCACCGAGCAATGCCCCGATGATAACATCGCGTCCCGTCCGCAAACCACCGTCGACCTGTACCGCGATGCGGCCGCGCAATCCGTTCATGACCAGCGTTTGATGAGTTTCGGCCAGACCGAGCTCCCACGGTCCACCGGCATTTAGCAATGATGTCAGAGGGCTAGCGCCCGTTCCTCCATCATGACCTGAGATCGTGACATGATCTGAATACGCCTTGCTGACGCCCGCCGCGACCGTGCCGACACCAACTTCGGAGACCAGCTTTACGGAAATACGCGCCTGCGGATTAACGTTCTTCAGATCGTGGATGAGCTGTGCCAAATCCTCGATCGAATAGATATCGTGGTGCGGCGGCGGTGAAATCAGTCCAACGCCCGGTGTCGAATGTCGCACGCGGGCAATCCATTCATCGACCTTGTCGCCCGGAAGCTGTCCGCCTTCGCCGGGCTTAGCGCCCTGAGCCATCTTGATCTGGATGTCATCCGCATTGACCAGATATTCCGTCGTCACACCAAAGCGGCCCGACGCGACCTGCTTGATCCGCGAACGCAAGGAATCGCCGTTTTCCATCGTACCGAAGCGGATGGCTTCCTCGCCTCCCTCCCCAGTGTTGGAGCGCCCGCCGAGACGGTTCATGGCGATGGCCAAATTCGTGTGCGCTTCCCATGAGATGGAGCCAAAGGACATGGCCCCGGTCGCGAAGCGCTTCACGATTTCGGAGATCGGTTCGACTTCGTCGACAGAGATCGCCTCACGGTCGGACTTGATATCGAACAAGCCGCGCAAGTTCTTAAACTTGGTGGTCTGATCGTTGACCTTCGAGGTGTAGGTCTTGAAGAGCTTGTAATTGGCACTGCGGACCGCGTGCTGGAGCGTGCCGATGGTCTCCGGCGTCCAAACGTGTTCCTCGCCCCGGATGCGATAAGCGAGATCACCACCGACATCCAAGTCGCTGCGATAGATTGGCGCGTCGCCATACGCCGTTGCGTGGCGGCGTTCCGTCTCTTCCGCGATTTCAGGCAGACCCGCGCCTTCAACCTTCGCCGCGGTGCCAGTGAAAAAATCCTCGACGAATTTGCTCGACAATCCGACCGCATCGAATATCTGCGCGCCGCAATATGACTGATAGGTGGAGATGCCCATCTTCGACATCACCTTCATCATACCTTTGCCGACAGCCTTGATGTAATGTTTATGCGCGGTTTCGTCGTCGATCTCATTCGTGGTCTCGTGCACGAAGTTGCTCAACGTGTCGAAAGCGAGATAAGGGTTCATCGCCTCCGCGCCATATCCCGCCAATAGGCAGAAATCATGGACACGGCGGGCCTCACCGGTCTCCACCACCAAGCCCACTTCCGTGCGCAATCCTTCGCGAATTAGGTGATGGTGAACCGCCCCAGTCGCCAACAACGCGGGCACGGCGACATGCTTCGCATCGACCCCACGGTCGGAGAGGATAATGATATTATGCTTTTGTTTTTCAACGACTCTTTGCGCTTCTTCGCAAATGCGTTGAATCGCAACCTCCATCGTCACGGCATCATCGCCATCACAGCGATAACAGATGTCCAAGGTATAGGTCCGGAATGACCCATCAACATGGTTCTCGATCCGCCGAATCCGCTCCAAATCCGTATTCGACAGGATCGGTTGATCGACTTCGAGGCGCTTGTGCTCACCACCCGAACCAAGATCCATTAAGTCTGGGCGCGGCCCGATAAAGCTCACCAGCGACATCACCAATTCTTCGCGGATCGGATCGATAGGAGGATTCGTGACCTGCGCGAAATTCTGGAAGAAATAATCGGAGAGCATGCGTGGCTTGTCGGAGAGCGGGGCGAGCGGAATATCGCGGCCCATGGAGCCAATCGGGTCCTCGCCCTTCACCGCCATCGGATCAAGAAAGAACTTCACGTCTTCCCGTGTGTAACCAAAAGCCTGCTGCATATCGAGCAGGGTCTCACTATCTGCCGCCATCGGACCGATTTCCGCGGGCAGGTCGGAGAGATGGATTTGCGTCTGGTCGAGCCAGTCCTGATAGGGATAGGCATCGGCCAAACCGGATTTGAGTTCCTTGTCGGAGATGATCCGGTGCTCTTCTAGATCGACCACCAACATCTTGCCCGGCTGCAGGCGCCATTTGCTGATGATTTTCTCTTCCGGGATATTCGGCAGCACGCCGACTTCGGACGCCATGATGACGAGGCCGTCATCGGTCACGATATAGCGGGCGGGTCGCAGTCCATTGCGGTCAAGCGTTGCCGCGATTTGCTTTCCATCCGTGAACGCCATCGCCGCCGGTCCATCCCACGGCTCCATCAGGGCCGAATAATACTCATAGAAGGCCCGGCGTTTCGGATCCATCAGACCGTTACCGCTCCACGCTTCCGGGATCATCAGCATCATCGCATGGGAGAGCGAATAACCGCCCATCACCAACAATTCGAGCGCATTGTCGAAGGTCGAGGAATCGGACGGGCTGTCGCCGATGACCGGCCACAGTTTCTCCAAATCGTCACCGAGGACCTTGGATTTCATATTATGGCGGCGGGCATTCATCCAGTTGATGTTGCCGCGCACAGTATTGATCTCGCCGTTATGGCAGAGGAAACGAAACGGCTGCGCCAGACGCCAGGACGGGAAGGTATTGGTCGAGAACCGCTGATGGAACAATGCCATCGCTGTTGCGAAGTCTGTATCCTGGAAGTCGAGATAGAATTTCGAAAGATTGGGCGCCAACACCATACCTTTGTAGACCATGGTGTGTGCCGACATCGAGACGACGTAGAAATCCTGCCATGCGGTGGCATTCTTATCCCAAAGCGCGTGATGCGCCTGTTTGCGGATCACATAGAGTTTGCGCTGGAAAGCCTCCGAATCCGGTGTCTCCGGCCCGCGCTGGATCAAGACCTGCCTGATGATCGGCTCGGCTTCCTTGACGCTCTCGCCAAGGACGCTGTTGTCGACCGGCACATCGCGCCATCCGATCAAAATTTGTCCCTCGCGCGAGATAGAAGTCTCGATTGCCTCCGCCGCGAGATCGCACTTCGTCGGATCGTTCGGCAGAAACACCATGCCGACCGCGTAGTCACCGACCGGCGGCAAGGTAATACCGCGCTCGGAGAAGACCTTGCGCATGAAGCCGTCAGGAATTTGAATAAGAATCCCCGCGCCGTCGCCCGCCAACGGATCAGCGCCGATGGCGCCCCGGTGATCAAGGTTGTGGACGATCTCCAGCGCCTGGTGGACAATTTCGTGTTTCGGATCGTTATGAATGTTCGCTATGAAACCGAATCCGCACGCATCATGCTCATTGACAGGGTCATATAGTCCCTGCTCAACAGGCAAACCAACATTGTTGCGCCGGATCTCGTGGCTCATGCGTTAACTCCCAATAGGCTCCGCGGAGGGCCGGATTAAATAGCAAGCCCCAGCGGAAACAGAAAATAGTTTATTTCACCAAAATATAAATTTAATAATATCAATGTCTTGAGATGGGAATTCCGAGTCTATTTTCAAGTCTGGGGTCGTATGATTTTAAGAATCAGTTCAAATCCAACAATTTGCCTTGTTTCGGCCGGAAGATATCCACTCCCGTCCTCGGTACTCAGATATTCAATCTCAGGCCCAAATTCTGGATCGCGTGCCGCGTCCGGATTGCCACCAAATCTAAATCTGGCATTCCAGGGTGGTCGTTAGACCGAACCCAGAACTATGGCCTGAGCATGACATTCCACTTGCTCCTACCATTCGCTAAAGGCCAAGCAAACGACTCTCCTCAATCTCCTTTGTCTCGATTTCGGCGAGCGTCAGCATGTGCCAAAACAGCGCCAGGTTACTCGATAACACGGGTTTGCCGAGCTGTTCTTCCGCCGCCGCGATAATGCGGGCGCAACGCAGGTTTGTGCAGGAAATGAACACCGCTTCCGCGTCACTCCCCTCGCCCGCCGCGACCGCAGCCTCGAGGATTGATTGCGGCGTGATACGGGCGACATTTGCCTCGACTTCCTCGTCGAAGGTGGTCACGCCAGAAATATCAAAGCCGCCCGCCGCGAACATTTTCACGATGTCCCCGGTCACCGCGATATTGTAAGGCGTCAACACTGCGATCCGTTGGATGTCGAGCGCCCGTAGCCCTGCCTTCGCGGCTGTCGCCGGATTTGTCGGCCTCACGCCGGGCCGTGCCGAGGTTATCAGGCTCGCCACGCGGTCCTCTCCGATCACCGAAGAGGCGGAGGTACAAGCATAGCCGATCACATCAAAATTGGCGCCGACGGGAAACAATCCGATTGCGGCGCCCAAATCCGCCTCCATAGCGGCCAATGTATCGTGGGTCACCGCTTCCCCGCTCGGAATGCGAGTGTGATGCAGAATAACAGAGCGGTCTCTCAGGTAGTAGCGAAACTCGTCCTCGATCGTCTCTTCCGCCTGCAAAACCACCAATCCCAGGGTGGGCAAGCGGGCGCCTTCATCCTCGACAACATAGGGAGCGGATGCGACCATCGATAAATGTTTTCCTTCCATCGCTCAGACCTCGACTACCAAGTTTCTGATTGTAAGGGCAATTCACCCGACGCGCGATACTTCTTAACGCCGCACCCCGATAACCACACTCCCGAATGAGCACCAGCGACGTCCTTTTCGCCCGTTATGGGCCCAAATACCGATGGGTGGTTACCGTCGTGGCGCTGATGGCATTCTTCTGCATGGTCTTCGCCAGCTCGATGATTAATGTGGCAATTCCGAACGTCATGGGCGCCTACGGTGTCGGTCAGGATAAAGCGCAATTCCTCTCCAGCGCCTTCCTCGCGACCACGGTGACGAGCCTGCTTGCCAACACCTGGCTGATCGGGCGGTTCGGACAACCCGCCACCTTCGCCGCCAGTTTGATCGTCTTTATCTTCGGCAGTGTTGTCAGCAGTTTTGCCCCGACCCTCGACATGATCATCGTCGGTCGCGTTATCCAAGGGTTCGGCGCGGGCGTCATCCAACCGCTGGTCATGGTATTGCTGTTTGACATTTTCCCACGAGAAAAACGCGGTGTAGCGATGGGTCTTTTCAGCATGGGTGTCGCCTTCGCACTTGGTCTGGCACCCGCACTCGGCGGCATCGTGGTCGACACATTAGGATGGAGATATGTCTTCCTTATCCCAGTCCCGGTCGCCCTCATCTCCCTGGCGATGGGCGTCTTCTTTATACCCGAACGGAAGAGCCGGGGGCCCGCCGGAAAGTTCGATTATCTCGGCTACGCGCTCATGTGCGGCTTCGTCTTCTGCCTAATGACGATCCTCGGCAACGGACAGCGGTGGGGTTGGGCCTCAGACGACATCGCCATTCTTCTGACAATCATGGTCCTGTCGCTGATCGGGTTCGTTTTCTCCCAACAGCGCCCCCAAGGCAGTTTGATGGATGTGAGTGTGTTCCGAAACTTTCGCTTCTGCACTGTGATCACCGTGTCTTTCTTTTATGGCATGGGCAGTTTCGCGCAAAACTACGCCTTCCCCATCTTTAGCCAGATAGTCCAGGGCTATACGCCGACCCTAGCTGGGGCACTACTGTTGCCGGGGGCCATTCTGGTCGCGTTTATCCTCCCGCTTACCGGCAAGCTGGCGGACCGCTTTCCGCCTCACTTATTAATATTTGCGGGACAATTCATCTTTATCGGCAGCGCCCTGGCGCTGGCGGACGCGGATGTCGATACAGTATTCTGGGTGATCGCTTTCTATCTTTTGATCGGCCGTCTCGGTATCGCCCTGATCTCACCCTGCGTTAACAGTGCCGCCCTCGCGGCCTTGCCACCGGAAAAAATCAATGCGGGTGCCGGAATCGTTAATCTCTTCCTGATGTTGGGCGGCTCCACGGGAATCAGTGGCTTGGTGGTCGTCCTGGAGCGCCGCACCCAATTGCACAGCGACGCGCTGACCGCGACCCAGAACGCCGGCAATGACTCCACCATGGCACTTTTAGGCGAAGTTCAACGGGTGTTGGGCGCCGAAGGCATTCCCGATGCGGCACACAGCCAAATAGCGCTCTCGTATCTCGGCGACGTGGTTGAGGCACAGGCCAATACGCTTGGCTTCCAAGACGGCTTCCTTTGGGTCGCCATCGCCGCCCTCGCCTCCCTGCTGCCTGCCACCGTCATGATGTTGCAGAAGCGGCGGCGGTCATGAATAAAGTCTCCCTCATCCTAACCCGCTTCACGTGCGGGAGAGGGTCAGGGTGAGGCAGCAGACCACAAGGAATCCATCATGAAAACCGGCATTGACCTCAACATCAAAGGCGAGCTCGCCTTCCTCACACTCAACAGACCGAATCAACGAAATGCGCTCGACCTGCAATCCGCCGACGATTTCCAGGCCGCGGTGCAGGATATCGATGCGAACGATGCCGTCCAAGCAGTCGTCCTGACCGGCAGCGGCGGCGTCTTTTGCGCCGGGGCGGATTTGGGCGAAATGGCCGACAAAGGAGCGATCTATCGCCCCTGGGCGGGTGCGGACGGCCCGTTGGCCAAACCCTGCACAAAACCCGTCATCGCCGCTATTGAGGGCCACGCGGTTGCGGGCGGTCTCGGTGTCGCCCTCTGGTCCGATTTACGAGTCGCCAGCGAGACTGCCGTCTTCGGTGTCTTCTGTCGCCGCTTCGGTGTTCCGATGAGCGACGGCACACCAACCCGCCTTCCCAAGATTATCGGCCGCTCCCGCGCCCTCGACATGCTGTTGACGGGCCGCCCGGTCCGCGCCGAGGAAGCCCTCCACATCGGCCTCGCCGACCGCCTCGCGCCTGAAGGACAGGCTTTGGAGATGGCGACCGCCCTCGCCCGCGAAATCAGCCAATTCCCGCCGCTCGCCATGCGCGCCGACCGAGACGCCGCCTGGGCCGCCTTCAACGATGACGAAGCCGCAATGCTGATCGTAGAAGACGAGGGAGCACAGGCCGCCAAAAAAGTTGAGGCGGCAGCAGGGGCCGTTCGATTTAAGGACGGTGTCGGCAAAGATGGAACGTTCAACGGTTGAACCCTTCCCCTTGAGCCATGCCGACCTTAGGTTCTTGAAACACTGCCCATGCCGACCGGACACATGAACCGATGGACGAATTACGCACGACAGTCACCGAAGAAGAATACGCACACATCATCGTAAAACCGCTCGCCGGAGCGGTGGGCGCTGAAATCGATGGTGTCGATCTCCGCGACCTTAACGATTCAGCCTTCGATGAAATTTATGCGGCGTGGTTGTACCATCATGTTGTCGTGCTTCACGATCAACACATCACGCCCGAGCAACAACTCGAATTTGCCCGCCGATTCGGTGACATCCATCATCATCCCTATATGAAGGGGCTCGATGCATATCCGGAAATCTTCGAAATCCTGAAAGAGCCGGGCGACGACTACACCATCGGCTCCGCCTGGCATACGGACCAGATGTTTAGCCCGCAACCGGCAAAGGCGACACTCCTTCTCGCCAAAGAGACCCCGAATGCTGGGGGAGATACCCTGTTTACCAATATGCATCTGGCATACGACACACTTTCGGACGCCATGAAGGACATGCTCTCCGACGTAAAAGTCTTTTGCGCCAGCGATCATTTCAAACGCACAGGCGGAAGTAGCGCCTCTCGACAAGACCGCCTGAAGGGGAATACGGAAATGGCGGCCAAAATGCAGAGCACCGAAAAGCCACAAACCCGCACGGCACACCCTCTCGTCCGCACGCATCCCGAAACCGGGAGGAAGTCGCTCTATCTGGGCGCACACGTGCAGACATTGGATCGCTTTACACAAGCGGAAGCGGCCCCGCTCATAGAATTCCTCGACACACACTCGACCCGGCCCGAGTTTATCTGCCGCGTCAATTGGCGGCCCGGCACACTTGTTATCTGGGACAATCGCTCACTGCAGCACTACGCCATCCCCGATCATAATGAACGCCGGCGCATGCACCGGGTCACCATCGGCGGAGACACACCGTATTAAGCGTCGCCGATCAGAGATTTGATACCTTCCCCCTTGCCTCTCCCCTAAACTCTCCTGTAAATTTGTCCGGACAACTGGCGCGTCGCTCATTCAACCCGCTGCGTGAAAGGAATACAGAAAATGGACGGAACGAACGCGGTCACCACTGGGCCGGAGAGCTACAACATTATCAGCGTGAAACCCTTCGCGGGCGCCATGGGCGCGGAGATCGAGGGGGTCGATTTGGCCAATCTCGACGATGCGACCTTCGACGAGCTGTATGCCGCCTGGCTGCGCCATCACGTCGTTGTCTTGCGCGACCAGAAGATCACGCCGGATCAGCAGATCGCCTTCGCCCATTGCTTCGGCGAGATTCACCACCATCCCTACATGAAGGGAATGGAGGATTATCCGGATATTCTGGAAATCGTGAAGGAACCGGATTCAAGCTACACGTTCGGGTCGTCCTGGCACACCGATCAGATGTTCAATCCGCAACCAGCAAAGGCAACCATGCTTTATGCGCATGAGACACCGAGCGCGGGCGGCGACACAATGTTCGCCAATATGCATCTGGCCTATGATGCGCTCTCGGACGCCATGAAGGATATGCTGTCGGGTGTGCAGACCTGGTGTGTCGGCGACAAGTTTAAATTTGCCGGTGGTTCCGCGCGCCAAGCCCGCTACGAAGGTAACGCTAAGATGAAGGACAAGGTGCGCGATCCCGGTAATCTGCAGACCGAAAGCGCTCATCCGTTGTTTCGTACCCACCCCGAGACCGGACGCAAGTCACTCTATCTCGGTAATCACGTGCAGACCCTGCACGGGTTCGAGGAAGCGGAGGCTGAGCCGATCTTGGACTTCCTGCGCGAGCACGCGGTACGGCCGGAATTTACCTGCCGTGTCAATTGGAAGCCGGGCACGATCACGATCTGGGACAACCGTTCAGTTCAGCATTTCGCGATCCCCGACTACACCGAGCGCCGTCGCATGCACCGCATCACCATCTGCGGCGACACGCCGTTCTAGAGTTTTATTCTCCCCCCTTACCCAAGCCCTCTCCCACAAGGGGAGAGGGGATTTCACCAAGTGGCAAGTTGTAGTTCCCTATCCCCTTGTGGGCTAAACGCCGAAGAGGCGTTTTGGGCTAGAGTGAGGGGGAGTTGAAAAGGAAACGTTCATGGGCATGAAAATCGCGTTCGTCGGCGCGGGCGCTGTTGGAGCGCATGTGGGCGGATATCTCACGCGCGCAGGTCACGACATCACGATGATAGACATCTGGCCGGACCATGTCGAAGCGATGCGCCGAGACGGGCTCTCACTCGACGGATTGACGGAGCCGGAATGCTTCAACGTCAAGGTGAATGCGATCCACGTCACCGAATTGCAGGAAGTCGCGAAATCCGCCCCTTTCGATATCGCCTTCATCTGCGCAAAATCCTACGACACGGTTTGGCACACCCAGATGATCGCGCAATACCTGGCGGCGGACGGGTTCTGCGTCTCTTTGCAGAATTCCATCAATGAGGAACGCATTGCCTCGGTCGTCGGCTGGGGCAAGGTCATCGGCTGTATCGCCAGCACCATCGCGGTGGAATTAGACCGGCCCGGACATGTGAACCGAAACGTGGCGCTAGGCGGCGATCGGCACACAATCTTCCGCGTCGGTGAGCCACACGGCAGGATCACGCCGCGCATCGAGCAAATCGCCGACATGCTCAAGGTCTGCGACAGCTCTAAGACCACGACAAACCTATGGGGTGAGCGCTGGTCCAAGCTCTGCGTCAACGCGATGCGCAATCCGGTCGCGGCGGCAACGAGCCGCAGCGGCAACGAGAACGACCGCGATCCAATGACCCGTCAACTCTCTATCCGGCTTGCGGGCGAGGCCTGCAGAGTTGGGATTGCCCACGGCTACGACCTGGAGAACATCTACAAAATGCCGCCGGAGCAGCTGATTGCGGCCCGCGACGGCGACATGGCGGCGATGGAAGCCTGCGAGGCGGTGATCGTCGAGAACGCCAGCTTCCGCAATGACGATCAACGCCCCTCCATGGGCCAGGACATGTTGAAGGGCCGACGCACCGAAATTGATTTCATCAGCGGGCTGGTGGTCGAGAAAGCCACGGAATTGGGCCTCGACGTGCCCTGCAATGCGGGTATTCTGGAAGCGGTGCGCAAGGTCGAACGCGGTGACATTCCGGCAAGTGCGGAAGCGGTCGCACATATTAAGCCTTAACGACTTAGTCCTCCGGTTCTTAACCGATACGCTTCTTCGATACGCGCCGCTGAGTCGAGGAACAGGTCGTCTTCCTCCAGTCCCATCGCCGTCGCGAGGCGCGCTCCCGCCGCCTCCCCAGACTCCAACGCACCGTCAACCAGGATATGGCCGATCGACACACCACGTCGGATCAAGTGACGTGAGACCAACAGCGTACGATGGCAATCGAGGGGCTCGCGTTCGGCGCACATGAGCGCGATGCGGAGGCGCGACGCGCCCTCTTCCACCCGTCGCAACCCTTCGTCAAAAGCGGGCGTCGCGGCAATCCGGTCATAGACGACGCGACCGTCGAGGTACCATTTTGGGTCGTCCGGCCGCGCACCCAGTTCCTTACCGAGGAAGACATACGCAATCCCCTCGCCCTTCAATCGCGCGGCTAATTCGTCCTTGCGATACTGCGGGTGACGCTTCGAAT
>JBMYRC010000007.1:0-66377 GCA_049601975.1 Alphaproteobacteria bacterium
CGCAATCGCAATCGCAATTGCAATTGCAATTGCGGATTTGCTTTGATCGGTCGCGCGGGACAAAACCCGCAATTGCGCTCGCGCTTCAATGCGATCAGTTATGTCGACGGCCATGGTGATAAGATAACGCCGCCCGTCCGGGAGATGTCCGAGGGGGCTGGATTAAAAATCCCACATGCGCATAGCGCCTTGTTTTGTTCTTATCTCGCGAATGCCGCTCGCTTGGCGCTGTTTGATGGCGTAGAGGTTTTGAATTTCTGCGTTAATGGTGCCGTAATCAGCCGCCGAATGCGCTTGTCGTACCCAGGCGTCGACAGTCGGAATTTCGGTATGGGAATAGCCTGAGATCTGGCTCCAGATTGCGTTAATCGTGAGAATTTTGCGGTCTTCAGCGTGTATTGTCGGGGGAATTGGCGCATCATTAACCGGTCGGCGCATGCGCTCCTCGCTGCTTTTCAATGCTTCTTCGGCAGTTACGCGATCAGTTATATCCGTGCCGGTTCCTCGATAGCCGTGAAATTCTACGTCCTCTGTGAGGATCGGAGCACCACTGACTGAGAGCCATGCCGTCTCGCCGTTTGCAAGCTTTTGCCGATAGACGAAGCTTCGGAATGTCCGCCGGGCATGCAGGCAATCGAGCAGCTCGCGATACGCCGCTTCATCGGAATTTGGTCCAATGTTGGTATCGTCGAGTGTACGGCTCAATAATTTTCACGATGAGATGCCGGTTAATTCCGTCAAACGTCGAGAGAAGTATAAAATTTCATATCGGGAGCCATTTCCCACATTCAGTCGGACGCGGCGCTGGCAAACCCAAGGAACCGTTCCTGACTGATCCGAAGCGCCTGCACCGTAAGTTGCTGATCGGTGATGTGCTGGATTTGCGCGAAGGCGACCGCCACTTCGGAGGAAGATGTCGAGATGGCGGAAACCGTCATTAATGTCCAAATGGGCCGGCCATTGGTATCGAAAAACGTGCTTCAATTTGAGAGACAAACCGTTCCTCAGGTTGCCAAGCAGCAAGCATTTCCCGCACAAGTTCGGTGTCGTCTGGATGCAAGATGTTCAACGGATTTATATTGTTCAGCGTGTCGTCGCGATATCCCAGAATCGACGAGAACGCTTTATTGGTTTCATGAATGGCGGCATCCGGGCCCACAAGCACCATGCCAATTCCGGAATCGTCCAAAACCCGCTGTAGCTTACCGATGCTGTCTGCGAGAACCGATCTTGCGTGGGAAGCCGCTTCCAGTTCGCATGCGACGACCAATATTCGATGCGTTTTGGACGTATCTATAGAAGTGAACCTGCAATACACGGCGAGAGGATCACCGGACGGGAGTCGCCAATATCGATTTCATCGGAATAATTTTGCGCTGTATCAGTTACCAATCTTGGGTAACGATCATTTTTTGGTTCGAATTCTTTTTCCGAGTATGAGCCATCCAGGCAGTCCTGTTGTGGCGTTTGAAACAACCGGCGGGCCGAATGGTTCGCATAGGTGATATAACCTCGTTGATTTAATAATAGGACGAAGTCGTGACTATCCTCGAATACTTCCACTAACCCACGTGCGTCGACAGTTTGAGACGTCATACGCTCTGCATTCTCGTGCTGGCGGACATCCCGTTGACCCGTTGCGGAGGTATCATGCTTATGTTTCACAGGTGATGTGATAATCTGATCCTCCCAAGACCAAACATCTTGGAATTGGACTTTAGATGCGAAACGCAAACAAATGGTTAACAAGCCGGAGTATTGCTAATTTATGAGCGCTATGGGGGATTCCCTAATTCTCGACGACGAATTTTGAAGTACAGTAGATGACGGATGAACGTCATGTGCTGGAGCGCGCATTACAGCTGCAGCAGTCGGGCGATTACGAGGCTGCGGAAACCGCCTTGCGCGAAGTGCTGTGGTTGGATCCAGAGAATTGCGACGCATTGCACCTTTTGGGGCTTTGCTATCATGCCCGTAATCAGAACGAAGAAGCGTTGGTTTGGATGGAGAAGGCAATCAAGATAAAGCCGGGCGAGGCCATGTTCCTGACGAATGCCGGACTTGTCACAATGGCACTGGGAGCACTTTCCGGGGCGGCCGAGAAATTTGAGGCAGCGCTTCTCGCCAATCCAACGTATTCGGAAGCCTATAATAATTTGGCGCTGGTCCGCGAACGTCAAGGCCGATTGATGGAAGCAAGCGTGTTGCTCGAAAAGGCGACCGTGCTCAATCCACAATCGGCCGTGGCTTATTCGAATCACGGGAATATCCTTCGCGGCCTCGGACAAAATAGTGAGGCAATTGCAGCCTATCGCGAGGCCATTCGTCTCGCTCCGCAATTGGCTGCGGCTTATAATGGTCTCGGCAATGCATTACAGGAGCAAGGTCGTCGCAAGGAAGCGGTCGCGGAATTCGACAAGGCCATAGCTCTGGATGCCAACTATGCCGAAGCATATTTCAATCGTGCGATGACTCATGCGGCGCAGGGTGAGACCGTATTGGCGGACGCCGGTCTCACGCGTGCTTTGGAGATACGCGATGATGCCAGATTTCGGATCGCTCAAGCCGGTTTAATGCCGGTCATACCGGCGTCTGCCGGCGATATCGTAATTTGGCGTGCGAGGATGGCGGAGCGCTTCGAAAATACATTACGGGATGTTGCATACGTTTCCGGAGCCCCGACTCAGGTACCGGCAATGAGTTTCTATCTTGCTTATCATGGCGAGAACGACCTGAGTCTGATGGAGAGTCTCGCTCGATTTTATAGACGTCTCTATCCTGACCTGACATGGGAGGCGCCACATTGCGTCTCTCCGGTACCTTGCGACGGAAGGTCGATCCGTATTGGCGTGGTATCACGGTATTTCGGTGAACACGCCGTCACTTGGATGACATATGGATTGATGGCGGGGTTGCCCCGCGATCGGTTCAATGTCATCGCCGTGACCTTCTTGAGTGAAGAAGAGAATATCTCATCCCGTATCAAGGATGCGGCGGACGACCTGGTGGTTATCCCTAAAGACATCCAATTGGGCCGCGAGGCAATCGCCGCTCAATCGTTCGATATCTTATTGTATGCGGATATCGGAATGGAGCCACTCAGTTATTATCTCGCGTTCGCGCGGTTGGCGCCCATCCAATGTGTCACCTGGGGGCATCCGGATACCACCGGTCTGGAAACAGTCGACTACTATATCAGCAACAATCTGGCGGAGCCGGAGAACGGGCAGGAGAGTTATACGGAAAAACTGGTCCGCCTGGATGGTGTGCAAAGTTGGTATCCGCGAATGCCGAGGCCAAAACAGCTACCAAACCGTGAATTTCTAGGATTGCCGGAGGAGGGTGGCTTTTATCTGTGCCCCCAAAATTCAATCAAAATTCACCCCGATATGGATGCGGCCCTGGCGGAGATTTTGGAACGCGACGAGACCGGGCGATTGGTGATCTTTGACAGCGCCGATCCCAATTGGACGCAGCTCTTGCTCGCCCGGTGGTCAGCGGTGTTCGGTGATAAGTTGGAGCGGGTCCATGTCCTATCCCAACGCTCGCTCGATGAATTCCTGGGCGTGCTTGCTGTCGCCGACGTTGTGCTCGATACATGGCCTTTCGGTGCTGGAAATACGAACTACCAAACCTTTGCGATGGGCGTGCCCGTCGTGACCTTGCCGGGCCAATGGATTCGTGGGCGGGGTACGATCGCGCATTATCAGCATATGGGTATTGAGGACTGTATCGCAGAATCGCCGGAGGAATATGTCGAAATCGCGGTGCGTTTAGGAACCGACCCGGATTTCCGAAATAAAATCTCACAAAAAATTTACGATAACGCGTCCGCGGTTTTGGAAGATGAGGTCTGTGTGCGAAGTCTTGCCCGGTTCTTGGAAGAGGTCGCGCCGTGACCGATATCGGTAAAGCTTTGGGTGAGGCTCGGCGGCTGATTGATGGAGGAGACTACAGCGATGCAGCTACCGTATTGGAGCCATTGGCGGGGATAAGCTTTGAGGCCGCGATGCTTGCCGGCGTTGCGGCTAGTAGTGCTGGAACGCTGGATAAGGCAGTCGACCACTTTACCCGTGCGATACGGATGTCTCCCGAACATCTGGAGGCGCGCCTGAATTTGGCACTGACGTTGCGGGCGTTGGGTCGAAATGAGAAAGCTGAGGAAGCGTTACGCTCCGCGCTCGACATCGATGCGAAATCGCTTCCGGTCAATTTGTCTCTTGGCAATTTGACCATTCAAAAAGGTTTGTTTGGGGAAGCACAGGGTTATTTTTCCGCTGTATTGGCAATTGATCCGACTCACATAGGTGCGCTGAATAATCTTGGTATTAGCTTGTCCCGATTGGGGCGATTGGGCGAAGCGGGTACGCGTTTTGAGACGGTAATTAATATTCAGCCAGACAATGTGAGTGCGCTTGCCAATCTTGGTGCCATTCGCTCTGAGCAAGGGCGAACGCAAGAAGCGATCAACCTTTTAAGGCGTGTTCTTCTGTTGGCGCCGGATCAAATCGAAGCGACGAACAATTTAGGTGTGGCCTTATTGGACAAAGGTCGCGTCGGCGAGGCGGCAGCGGTGTTGCGCCCTTTAACCGAGGACGGCCGGGGAGGGGCCGAGGTGTTTTCCAATCTTGGCAATGCATTAGCCAAATTGGGAGATATCGGTGGAGCGGACGCAGCATACGAACAGGCGTTGGCGCTAAGCCCCAATCCGGGAATTCGGACCAAGCGAGCCTTGTTGCTCCCGGTGATTTGCCCCTCGGTCGATGCGATGGAGGTCTCGCGCCTCGATTTCGAGCAGCGCGTCGATGCCCTGATCAAGGAACCGCCGCAACTCGTTGATCCTTTTGGCGAAGTTGGGGTGCCAATTTTCAATCTGTCGTATCAGGATCACAACAATCGCGACTTGTTGGCAAAACTATCTGATATGTATCTTGCTGCCTGTCCAAGTCTGGAATTCATCGCGCCGCATTGCAGCAATCCTTCCCCACGTGACGCATCAACACCTGTACGTATTGGTTTTGTGTCTCGGTTTTTCCAAAGCAATTCCGTCGGGCGGTGTTTCCAAGGGGTTTTGCGATATCCAAACCGTAAAGATGTGGAAGTGGCGGCGTTTACGTTTACCACCGGTCAGGATCCACTTTGGAAGGCAATCGAAGGTGATGTCGCCAACACAGTAATACTGCCAGCGCATTTGGAAGCGGCTCGCCAGCGGCTCGCCGAAGAAGCCATGGATGTTCTTGTGTTCACCGATATTGGGATGGATCCGCTCACCTATTATTTGGCGTATAGCCGTTTGGCGCCGTTGCAATGTGTGTTGGGCGGGCATCCCGATGCGACCGGTCTGCGCAATATAGATGCCTATATCAGCTGCGACATTCAGGAGCCGGCGGATGCGGCGGCTCATTATCGGGCTCGCTTGGTAAGGTTACCGGGCGCTCCCACTTACTACGAACGTCCGGAGTTGCCAGCTCCGTTGAAAGGGCGATCCTACTTCGGATTACCAGACGGGCGGGCTGTTTATTTTTGCGGTCAGACCCTGATCAAAATTCATCCGAATATGGATGAGCTCTTTATGGGTATTCTGGAACGTGATCCTGGCGGAGTTATCGTCTTGCCGGAAGGTTATACGCCGGAGCTCGCTGAATTGCTTCGCCAACGGTTTCGCCGAACAATATCCCAATCGGATGAGCGAATTCGGTTTCTGCCCGCCATGAGTCATGTCGACTATATGAATGTGATGGCGCTGGCGGACGTCTCCTTGGATACTCGGCCTTTTGGTGGCGGGAACACCAGCTGGCAGGCGATTTCCGTGGGTACACCGATGGTCACTTGGCCGGGTGATTATTTGCGCGGTCGTTATACACAAGCACTCTATCGGTTGATGGGCGTTGAGGATGCGATTGCGAATTCCGCGGCGGATTTCATTGAAAAAGCTGTCCGCTTTGGAACGGATGCGGATTTTTCAACAACCTTTACGGCGCGCATCGAGGCAGCCGCGGGCTCGATCTTCGAGGACCGCGTTCATGTCGATGCACTATATAGTTATTTGGTGGATCGGGTCAGGACTGAGCTCTGATTCCGGCGGCAACTTGGGCGGCTGGTTCCGTAATCAGGCGATAGAGAATACTCCAATTCGGCCCTGTCCAAGGATCGAATAGCTTCAGCTCGATACCTTCGCGGGCAAAACTCTCGTGATCGTAGAGACGATGTCCGCCCGACAAATTGACGTATTTGTCTGCATTGAACTTGCGGCAGATTTCCATAACACGGTCTTGGCCCGTGAATCCGTTTGGGATTTGCAACGTGCTGGTCCGCACGGTGTTGAAGGGAAGCCCCATTTCTCGACATGAAACCGACAACAACTGCATGAGATATTCGACGAAGTCACCGGAAGGCGTCAGCATGGCGTCCTGCAACGGGTGGCGGATGCCGCGCAGGATCGGGAAAACGCCGCAGCGGGTTGCCATGGCCTGCGTTGCATTGTCGGCGAATGCTAGGTCGGCGATGCGAACGTTCATCGGACCTTTCGCGAGTGGGAGTGTCAGCCATCGAGCCTGGTTCGCCACACCCGGTAATTGATTCCGGTGAACCCAACCCCGGCGGGGAAATTGCACACAATCGTATATGCAAACGACGTCTGCCTCCGCGAACAGTCGGAAATATCCGGCGTAAGGAATGAAATACGGCTGCATGACCGCGATAGTGGTCATCGGAACCTTTCAAAGCGGCTGTGTCCTGGATTCAGTTTAGTAGGGAAAACCCAAACATCCCAGCGATCACATTCCGTGGTTGACGTGCCTAGTCGTGCGGTAAAATCTCATTCTCGATGTTGAATGCGGATAATGATTGGCTGAAAAGAGTGTCGGAGTTTCACCTGAAAGACGACGCTGAAAGGGCGACGGAGATATATGGTGCAATACCTGTGGCTCGTCGTGGCAAAGGGCGCGGTGACAAAGACCGGAAAAAAGGCTTAGGCTGTATGCGTGAAGAAATGAAAGCCCTATGACCGATCCGCAGATGAAAATTCCACTGATGAGGCCCCGGTTACCGGACCGGCAGGCTCTGGCTTCTTATTTAGCGGAGATCGACAAAAATCGTTGGTATAGCAATTTCGGACCATTGGAACGCCGGTTCGAGGCTAATTTGGCGGAACATTTTAGGCTCGGCGAACGACAAGTGATTTGTGTTGCGAATGGGACACAAGCGCTCAGCATCTCGCTAAAGTCCGTAGCTCGATTTCCCGTCGGATATTGCCTCATGCCGTCCTTCACATTTGCCGCGACACCGCACGCGGCGGTATCTGCCGGTCTTGAGCCTTATTTTCTCGACGTTGATCCCGGGACATGGGCGTTGGATCCGCGCAAACTGTTAAGCTTACTTCCAGAGCTTGATGCGCCCATCGCCGCCGTCGTGCCCGTCGCGCCGTTCGGAGCTGCGGTAGATGTCGAAGCCTGGGAAGAATTTCAGGATGCGACCGGTATCCCCGTTGTGATTGATGCGGCAGCGGGATTCGACAATGCTCGATGTGGTGCTTCGCCCGTGATGATCAGCCTGCATGCCACGAAAGTGATGGGAATCGGTGAAGGTGGATTGATCTTGTGTCAGGACTTACAAATTGCTGAACGCGTCCGAGCTAGTCGAAATTTTGGTTTCATGGGCGAACGAGTCGCGGAGATTCCTGGCATGAACGCGAAATTGAGCGAATACGGAGCGGCGGTGGGGTTAGCGGCGCTTGCGGAATGGCCAGAGACCAGATTAATTTTTCTAGACGTCGCACGGCAGTACCGAGAGGTATTCTCAAATGTGGCGGGTGTTGATTTTGCGCCTGGGTTTTTAGCCGATAGTGCGAGTTCCACGTGCAACATCGTGTTGGAGAGGCCAATCGCCTCTCATGTGATTGAAGCATTGGCCCAAGACGGCATCGAGACGCGTCGCTGGTGGAATTTGGGTTGCCATAACGAACCAGTATTCGCCGGATGTCGGCGAGAAGGGCTCGAGGTAACTGCGGAACTAGGACAGAGGGTAGTAGGTTTGCCGTTCTATAGAGATCTTAACATCGATCAAATTGAGCGGGTCCGAAATAGCCTTGATCGAGCACTCGACCGGTAAGACTTGCCCGATTTGGCAAGAGTTACCGGGTAATTCGTGTTCTTACAAATTTCCACAACAAGCCACCCATAAATTTTATCATTTAAAATCAAATAGTTGTGTAATTTAGCGCGATTGGCACCTGTGTTGCCATTAACCTTTCTAATGATTCGCG
The DNA here is from genome assembly GCA_049601975.1 of Alphaproteobacteria bacterium. Taxonomy (GTDB): domain Bacteria; phylum Pseudomonadota; class Alphaproteobacteria; order UBA8366; family UBA8366; genus UBA6544. Next base: position 8,264 of record JBMYRC010000007.1, read on the forward strand.
TTGGCTTAGGAAACCGATAAACAAGGTTTGCATTAAACAGCGCGAAGCCAAGGTGCCAAACAAGCCAGAAAGGAGTTGGCAAAATGGCGGCGGATAAAGTTAACTTGTCACAAGCTGTTCGCGGTAATCTTTTAACGTTGCAACAAACAGCAACAACGATCGGTCAAACACAGACGCGTTTGTCGACGGGACTCAAAGTCAATACGGCCCTAGATGATGCTGCGGCGTTCTTTACGGCGCGTGCACTAGATAACAGGGCCTCGGATCTTAATAGTCTTAAGAGCAATATCGATCTCGCGGTCAGTACCATTCAGGCCGCAATCGACGGTATTGATGCGATTACTGACTTGGTACAGCAGGCAAAGGGTCTTGCGAGTAACGCCAAGGCAACCGGTGATACGAACGAACGGTCGACATTGGCGGTTCAGTTTAACGAGCTCTTGAGCCAGATTGACTCCATTGCGAACGATTCGACATTTAACGGGATCAACCTGTTGCAGGCGTCACCCGATAATCTCGATGTCGTTTTCAATGAGGACAATACCTCGAACCTGACGATTACCGGTCTCGACTCGACGACAGCATCTACGGGTATCAACCTTAGTGTCGCCGGGAATAACTTTGGTGCAAACGCGAATATCGATACCGCACTCACGGCGATTTCGGCCGCGCTGGTCACCTTGCGCGGCAATGCGTCAACAATGGGTTCGAGTAATACGATCTTGAAAACCCGCCTCGATTTCACCCAAAACTTGGTGAATACCCTGGAAGGTGGATCGGGCAAACTGACGCTTGCCGATTTGAACGAGGAAAGTGCGAACTTGTTGGCGCTGCAGACACGCCAGCAACTGGGCCTCAACTCCCTGTCATTGGCTGCCCAGAGCGAACGCGCAATTCTCAGCCTCTTCGGCTAGCATGAACGAACTGCAAGCTAACCAGAACTTATTTGCCGCCGCCCGGGTAATTTTTGCCCAGCGCGGTAGGCAAAAATTTCTGATTTGGCAAGATTTGCCCAAGCTTCGCCCAGTAATTCAAGGCTAAGTCTCTTGAATTTATAGATTTTTATTGTTTGGCATAGCTGTTGCTTTTATGAGAACCGGTTTCGATCACATCGATAGAATGTCGATAATGTCTTAACCGTTCCATAGCGACCGCAGAAGGCGGTTGTATCCATGTATCCTAGAAAGGGAGCTTTAACATGGCTGAGTCTGTCAATTTATCACAGTCGGTTCGCACGAACCTGCTGACACTCCAGCGAACTTCAGGTCTAATTGGTGATACTCAAACCCGTTTGTCGACGGGCTTGAAAGTCAATTCGGCTATTGATGACGCACCGGCGTTCTTCACTGCGAAAGCGTTGAGCAACGCTGCAAACGATCTCGACTCCTTGAAGTCAAATATTGACTTGGCGGTCAGTACCATTCAATCGGCGATCGACGGTATCGACGCGATCACCGAACTGGTCAACCAAGCTAAGGGTCTTGCTAGTAACGCCAAAGCGACTGGTGATACGAACGAGCGCTCGACCTTGGCGGTGCAGTTCAACGAGCTGCTCAGCCAGATTGATACCATCGCAAATGACTCCAGTTTCAACGGCACGAACCTGCTTCAGGCGACGCCGGACAACCTGGCAGTTGAGTTCAATACTGCGAACACGAGTAACCTGACGATTACAGGCTTGGACTCGACGACTGCTTCGACCGGTATTAATATTGCCAATGCGGCGAATAACTTCGGCGCCAACGGCAATATTGATACAGCGTTGACGGCAATTTCCACCGCGCTTTCGTCCTTGCGGTCGAACGCTTCCACGTTGGGTTCAAATAATACGATCCTTTCGACCCGTCTGGACTTCACTGCAAACCTGGTTAATACGCTCGAAGGTGGTGAAGGGAAGCTCACTCTGGCCGATCTCAATGAGGAAAGTGCAAATTTGCTGGCTCTTCAGACCAGACAGCAGCTGGGTATTAACTCTTTGGCCCTCGCCGCGCAGAGCGAACGGTCAATTCTGGCGCTTTTCGGTTAATAGCCCTTGGGTTCGCTGTAACCCTGGCGGGGGCCTTTGGCCCCCGCCTTTCTTTTTTCGACGCCCATTTGTCCGTTCTCGCCAGCGTTCTCCGCCTTCACGAGGGCAGATATGTAAAGTTATCGCGGAACAGGCAGCGGCGTGATATAAATCGACAATATGTTAATTCCTGCGCCGCGGTTTTCCTGCCGGGCGCTCCGTTCCAACTCTGTGCAACGGTGCGAAATGCCTCTAAAATTGATCTTGAAACCCGGCGAAAAAGTAATCATAAATCAAGCCGTCGTCCTAAACGGCGGCGAGAAGACTGAACTCGTTCTGCAGAACAAGGCAAGTGTGCTTCGCGAACGGGATATAATGACGGAAGAGAAAGCGGACAGTCCTGCAAAAAGAATTTATTTTGCAGTACAAATGATGTATATTTTTCCTGATAAGGAAAGACACTATCAGGGAAAGTTTAACGAACTAGTCGCCTCTTTCGTTGAAGCTGTACCTAGTTCAAGGCCAATTTTACTTGATATTGGTAGAAAAGTTATTGAAGGTAATCTTTATAGCGCGATGAAAGACTGTAATAAGTTGATGCGCTACGAAGAAGAGGTGCTAACGCATGTCACCCAGTAGTGATCCCTACCGCTCGTCCCAAAAGCTCGGCGCGGGTGCTCGTCAAACTGAGGCGCGCGCGTTGATGGAAACGGCAAGGGCGCTGGCCATTGCGCAAGAGAATCTCGAGGATATTACGGCCTATCGTGCAGCGTTGCGGCTGAACTGGCGATTGTGGACGATATTTCAGTCGGATGTCTCGGGGGCTGAGAACCCGCTACCGGACGATATTAAGCAAAATATCCTGAATTTGAGCGTCTTTATTGACAAACATACTGTGGATGCCTTGGCCAGCCCGGAAGGCCGAAAACTTAAGGTTTTGATCGATATTAACCGCAATATCGCTAGCGGTCTTATGACCAATTTGGTCGGTGCCACCGAAACACCGCCGGCACCGACACAACCGCCAAGTGGTGGTGGTGATGGTGGGATCGTCGCGTAGTTTAAGAACCTCGAATTATATTAGGTCGGCAAATCTGCAACGCAGATCACTTCGGGAGTTTGGCTCGCGACGAAGCGCCGCCACATTTCACGATAGCCACGCTCTAAATCCGACGTAAATTGAATTGTATCGAAAAGCGCCGCAGACACTCGGCTCTCAGCGATCTTATGCCGAATTCTCGTTAATTCCCCAGCGTGTGTCGCCAAGTGTTGAGCGCGCGCCGCATATTCGTCGGGCGACACCGTGATCAATTCAGGAAGATTCATCGCCAAAAGTAAACTTGAGGACACTCTGGACGCAAAATGGCGGCCTTGCATTGTGAGGACCGGTAGCCCGGCCCAGAGAGCGTCACTCGTCGTAGTATGGCCGTTGTAAAATTGCGTGTCCAACGCGAGATCGGCGTAAGACATTCGTTCCAAATGCCGCGCTCTCGGTAACATCTCGGCGAAGACAATACGATCCGGTGCGACGCCGGCACGAGCGGCCGCGCGGGAGAGGTTCTCTTTTGCACGTAAGTTGTTTTGGAGTATCCAAAGGGCGCTATTTGGAACTGATTTTAGTAAACTCATCCAAATTTGGAAAAAATCAAAATCTATTTTTATAGGGTTATTAAATGAACAAAATATAAATGAATATTTATTTCGAATATATAAGTAATTTTTAGGTATATCTGTGATTTTTTCTTGAGTGTTATCGTTGCATTGATACGTATTTGGTAAAAAAACGGCATTCTCACTAAGACACTCAAGTGTCTCCGGCGGTGTTACAATTTTGTCGGTTAAAATATAATCGAAGAATTCGGCGCCGCTCGTTCCTGGAAATCCCAAATAGGTCGCTTGAATCGAGGCCGGACGTCGCGCGCAAATCCCTAGGCGGTTGTGTCTTGTATGCCCTTTGAGGTCCACAAGAATATCTATAGAGTCTCGATGGATAAGGTTTGCGGCCTCCTCGTCATTGAATGCTGAAATGTCGACAAACTGATCGCAGGATGCGCGAATGGAATCGCGATAGTCACTGCCGTCGTTTGGTCCATGAGAGTACGCGTGGATCGAAAAACTCTCCCGGTCATGCGCCTGAAATACGCCGCGCATCAAATGGGCCGTCGCATGGTCGTGAAAATCGGCACTGAGATATCCGACGCGAATTTTGGCGTTCGGATTACGTGACGGCCTGAACTGATACTCTTCGCCATCATTTGCTGCTTCGGAAAGTTGCCGGCTCCATGATCGTGCGACATCCAAGTTTTGAACTCGCTCGTCGACACGGTGGATATTGTCGAATGGGGGTTCCGGGGTAGGGCGACCCTCTTTCAGCGCCGCGCAATTTAGGCGATCGATTTGTTCTGATAAAATTTCAAGCTCTTCGCCCCATTCACATGTGACGCGCAGGAGAGGGTAGAGGCCGGCGCTAGCGATATTATTATCCGATTGTAATGCCAGTGACCTGCGGAACTGAACGATAGCTTCGCCAATTCGGTTGCGATCCGCGTAGACGGCGGCCAACCGATTTAGAGATTCCGGCATTGGTGACAGCACGACCCATCGCTCAAGATATGGAATGGCCGCATCAATGCGTCCGGCTTCCAATAACAGGGACGCAAGTATTGATAGTTTGTTCGTATCCGCTTCCGAATCGCGTACCGATGCGCTTAGATACTCGATTGCACTTTCGGGGTCTTTCACTTGAACACTCGCGATGCCGGCGAGGTAGAGAGCATAGACGTTTTCTTTATCCCGTGTTAGCACCTGGCGACAAAGCTCGAGCGTCTCTTGCCATTCACACAAATCCGCGTGTCGGGAGGCACTCTCAAGCATGACAAGCAGCTCTTCCGTCGCCGGATCACGATTTTCAGTCGGGCTCATGTAGTAGGTGCATTCGAATGACGAGCATATTGAGCTAGCTCGCGGGCTACTGTGGCGGCAAGGCCTTCCCAATCACCGTGGCTGCTTTGGCGGAACAAGCGCATGGTCGGATACCAAGGAGAATCTTCACGATCCATGAGATATCGCCAATCCGCATGATGACCAAGCATGACCCAAACCGGCTTGCCAAGAGCACCCGCAAGATGCGCGGTAGCGGTATCGACCGTGATCACCAAGTCGAGGGCCTCGACTGCGGCTGCCGTATCATCGAAACTGGCACATTGGGTGCCGAAATCCAGCAGATCGCCAAGAGAATTCGGAGATATCTGTCCGACTTGAAGACTCACAAATTGGACCTGATTGACGGCCCGAATTTGTGCTAGCGCGGTTTCTGGACAGCTGCGCATACCGTCATCTTGCCGATCTGGATTGCCGAGCCAAACCAGACCGACCTTTAGATCCGTATCGCCTAATTGGGCTCGGAATGAGTCCACTTTAGGAGATGATGGAGACAAATAGGGTACATTGGCGGGCACGGACTCCAGAGTGGTATTGAAAATTTGGGGTATACTCATCAGGGGAATGCAGTAGTCAGCTTCCGGAAGAGTGTCCTTACGGGCAATGACGTTTTTGATTCCCCGGAGGCTGCGACACAATTCCACCATTGGGCGCTGGCATTCGAAATGTACGTCGGCTCCTTGATCCGAAAGTAGCGTTAAATATCTGCAAAACTGTAGTGTGTCGCCAAAACCCTGTTCCGCATATACCAATAGTTTGCGACCTTGAAGCGGCTCTCCTTTCCATCGATCGATGGCAAATCGCCTGTGTTTCGCGGTGAACTGTTCCGCGTGCCAACGAGCTTCGTAATTCTGCCAGCCTTCCGCATAATTGCCCTGCATTAATTGCGCGATTCCAAGGCTCGTACGGATATCACCATTGTTTGGTGAGATGCTCAGCACTTTCGTGTATACCGCTGCGGCTTCTACTGGGTTATTTAGGTTCAACAGTGCCAGTCCGAGGTTGCCGAGCGCATTTGTGCTGTCGGGATCAGCCGAATGGGCCGTGCGATAAAGCGCTGCTGCTGCTTCGAAATTACCTTGTGAGCGCAATACATTACCGAGATTGACCAAGGCTTCCGGCCAATCGGGACGTATCGCGATTACACGACGAAAGATGTGAGCGGCTTCTGCTAAGTCGCCGTTGGCATGAATGGCGACACCGAGATTGTTTACAATCTCCGAATTGTCAGGTGAGATTTCTATGGCGGCGCGAAAATTCTCGATGGCTTCAGGATATTGCCGTGCATCGCAAAGGGCGAGCCCGAGATTGTTAAGTGCGTCGGTGAAATCCGGAAATAGCGCCAATGACTTTCGGGCAGCCGCTATTGCACTTGGTACCTGACTGTCGCGACGCAAGGCGAACGAGAGATTGTTAAAGGCCTCATGGGACTCTGGCTGCTTTGAGATACAATGTCGGTAATTTTCGATGGCTCCAGTAAAATCGCCTATGTGCGCTTGCGCGTTTGCCATCTGGAATTGCGTTGCAGGATCCGTTTGGTCCAGCTCAGCCGCCATTCGCAAATGGCGCAAGGCTTCGTTGGCGCTTCCGTTTGCGAGCAACACGGCACCTAAATCACGATTGAAGATTGGGTTTGCTGGCGCCTGCCTTTGAGCTTCGCCTAGATACCTGGACGCGTTATCTAAATCTCCTCGTTTTTGTGCTGTCAGGCCACGCAAATGCCAGGCGATATCCGCATTTGGCACGGCCTCAAGCACTTGGCGGAGGATCTCTTCCACGCGAGGAAGATCATTCTGGTCGTACGCTCGAAGAGCGTCCGCAAGAACAGCAGAGAGGCTGCCGACTAAAGGTTTGGTATTTTGCTCTTCAGACGCAGTCATGCTGCATTTCACGGTATTTGGTGGATCTTAACCGGACTTTATCCAGGAAACGTCGTTCTGATGTCAATCGATGCGATGCCCTAACGTAGGAAATTCGAGAGCGATAGGGTCTGAATTCGTGCGATTGTCGTAAATGATGCCTCCAACTGAATTTGTTCAAAGTTGAGGGAGGTAATGACTTCGCCCGGGTCGATGTTCTCGATTTCCGCGATGGAATCCTGCGAAAACTGGAGGAAATCGTTGTGCTTGTCCCGGATGTTGTCCAAGACAACCCGGTCCAAACCGATATCTGCGCGTAGGTCGGATAGAGTCTTATCGACGCCGTTGTTGTCGATGAGTTCGGTTAACTCCACCATGGCTTCGGACAGAAATGTTTTTTCTTGGGCCGTGATTGGATCGGTAAAGGTAACGTTGGAGACGTTATCCAGCGTCCGAATGAGTTTTTCGAACGCGCTTTCGTCCGCATTCATGCCGTATGCAACGTTGAAACCATCGTCAGCACGAGTAGACTGCAAGACCGCGTCGCCTTGATAATATCCAGTTTCAACTGTTTGCACGAAAGTCGGCGGAGAGCCAGGAGCGGGTGCCGTATAATTGGCGTTTGAGAGGTTGACGGGCTTCGTCTCGACCGCTCCACCGGCAAACAAGAAGCGGCTGTCGTCCTTGGTGTTCAAAACCTCGACGACCTGGTCGAGTGACGCTTGTGCCAGCAATGACAGCTGGATGTCATCAGCGGCGCTGCCATTGAGCGCGGCGGCGAAATCGGTGCGAGCCTTGCGCGCGACATCTTCGATCTGGTCCAACGCAAAGGCCATCAGATCCAGCCGTTTCTCGGTAATGGTGATGTTCTGGATAAACTGCTCAGCCTGGGACAACTCGCTTTTCAAATTGACGAGTCTGCCGGCGTCGTCGGCGATACCGGAGAAGGATTGCGTTTTCTTGCCTGAGGCGATCTGCATCTGGAGATCGTTCACATTGCGCTGAGTGCGCAGAGCATTGCTGGTGATCAGTTGTTGCTGAGCGAGAGTGGAGACACGTGTCGCGACCATCTTCTAATCTCCTATCGGACCGAATCAATCAGCTCTTGCAGCATATCGGATGCCACTGAGATAATACGTGCTGCGGCGTTGAACGATTGTTCAAGCACCACTAGATTCGCGAGCTCTTCGTCGAGGTTGACGCCGGAAATTGAAGAGGCTCTGAATTCCATTGTTTGAGTGAACTGAGTGGTGAATTCGAGTTCGGTGCGGGCATCATTAGTTTGCGCGGCCTGAAGGCCGAGCATCTGCGCCGAAAAACTGGCGAGTGTTGTTGAGACGCTCGAAATAGCGCCGGTAGTGCCGAACGTAATTTCTTTACCGAATACTCCCGCGAGCGCTGAGGCGGCAGTTGCATCACCGGCGGAGACGCCGGTCGTCTTACTCACGGTGCCATGTGCTAAGCGGGCCGGATCGTTAACAATGTCGGTATTGACTTGGAAGCGGCCGGAAAGGGATCGGTTGTCCGAGGTCAAACCGATTTGAGAAACCAATGTGCCACTATCGGTAATCGTGAAATTATTGCCATCGGAATCGGCGATAACCAAACGCCGCCCACCGCCGTCGTTGACAACAGATGCTGAAATGTTAGCCGACGTAAGGTCAACATCGGCGGTGATATTCGTTGCAATCGTGTCGAGCGATTGACCGGTAGTATAAGCGATCGTGACCGGTGAGTTGGTAAAATTACCGGTAACTGTCAAGTTACCCGCAATGCCAAGAGCGGCGGTGCTGCTTGAGACTTGTGAAGAAGCGAAAGAGTTATAGTCGCTCGAAGTGGTTTCTTGGACCAAGAGATCGTTCAGTCCGAAGAAATGCGAGAAGCCGCGAGTCTCGCCTTGGATGACGGTATAGGAGCTGGTGCTGTTTGCGATAGCAATTCCGTTGGCAGCGCTATCAGCGGAGATCACGAGCTTTCCGTTGCTATTGATCGAGGCACTGGCATTCGTCATGCCGTCGATTGTCGTCGCGACTTCGCCCGAGGTATCGACACCGGCAGCACTCAAGTCGGCGATGTTAAGAGTTTCGACGACGGCACCGGTCGAGCGATCGATGATGACGATATCTACTGCGCCCGTACCCGAAATCAGATCTTCCGACGCGAAGGTTTGTGAACCCGTCAGGGTATGCGGCGGTGGTGAAGCGGAGCCCGCGTTATGAGCTGCATTCAGTTGGATTGTCAGCTTTTGAATCAGGGTGTCGAGCTCGGACTGCAAGTTCGGCAAAACTTCATCCCGAAGATCTATTAGGCCTTTTAGTTTTCCGGTTGTAATCTCGGCCGTGATATCATTTGTGCCGTTCGCGGTGTCGGGTGTGCCGAGAAAAATTCCTGTAATTCCGCCGGGATAGCCTGAATCCGTGGGTGCTAAATAATCAAGAGACGCGCTCATCTGAACTGCGGAGACATGGGTTGCGGTTTCAACAACCGATCCGCTTATTAAATTGCGACCGGTATTTGTTAGGATTGTCAGCAGGCTGTTCGAATCCTCAATGATTCGAAGATCCATTTGCTCGGCAAGCAATTTTAAGGCGCGGTCTCGCTCATCTCGCTCCTCACCGCTCGGTTGGTTTAATCCTTCGGCGCGCGCGACCCGTGTGTTCAGGTCATTAACGATATTTAATTGATTATTGATATTCGTCGCGGAGCGGCTGATTTCCTGGTCAGCTTTGAGACGCAGATCCTGTACGTTGTTAGTCAAATCCTGAATCCGCAATACTGCTTTGCGCAATTCATTGACTGCGTTGAACCCGGCGGCGCTGGATTCTGGCGTAGTGGCGAAAGCTTCTAGCGAATCGCGGATGGAGGAGAGTGAATTCGTCACCGAGCGATCGTTGTCAGGTGAACTGAACAGCGCTTCGAGCTCGCTGAGGAACTCCTCGCGCACACCCAGATTTCCCAGGATGGCCTGTTGATTGCGAATTTCCCTAATCAGGAACTCGTCGACCACACGGTCGACCGGCTCGACATTGACGCCCGCGCCAGTGCCGCTGACCGTTCGGGTCGAAAAGGTGACGTCCTTGCGCGAGTAGCCCTCGGTATTGACGTTTGTGATATTGCTCGACGTGACCTGCAAAGCGGATTGTGTCGCGGAGAGGCCGCTTAATGCGGTACGAAGGGCGAGAGTCAGTGTCATCCGTCTACCCTCACAATTGCTCGTTTAAGGTCATCGGAATTACCGACATTTTGCCGCGCCTCGCCGCATATGGTGTGGTGCCATTGGCGCCGTATCCGTTCGGGCGGGTTTCTTGTTTGGTCGCGAGTTGGGCGATTTTGTGGACCATTCTCGTATTCATCTCGAGCGCGGCGCGAAGAGCCCTGGCGTTTTGCTGTGCGGACTGGTCGAAGGCCTCGCTAGCGAGGCGCAACCGGTCGCGAACTTCTGGTGCCACCGCATTGAAGGCGCCCGCGTCCTGGACTGCTTCACGTATGCGCAATTCGTAGAGGCCCGAAAGCGAGGTTTTCTCCTGCTGAAGCGCGCCAATCTCCTTCACGCGCAGCTCTGTTAGCAGGGTATTCTCCTGATCGAGGATCGCGGTCAGCGCTACCGTCACATCAATCAATTCATGTGCTCGTGCGGTTGTATCCATCGTCTACTTTTCCTGCATTTCCTGCATCTTGAGGAGCTGTTGACGGACCGCATCGGCGATGCCGAAATTACCCTGCGATGCCGCTTCTTTGCCGTATTCCTGAACCAGTATCGAGCGGAAAACCTTTTCACCTTGGCCACCGCTAAAAGGACCATCGGTCTTGATGCCCGACATCATCGATTCGGTCATCATGGATACGAAAAACGCTTCAAAGTCCTCTGCGACCTTGTCGATTTTCGCATTTGACATCGGTGCAGATTTTTTGCCGCCTGCCGAGACGCTCGGTGCCAGGTTCGCTTGATAGCTTTGCTGAACCTGATCGACAAAGGTGCTACTATCTAACATCTTACAATACCTCTATGTCGGCTTGCATGGAGCCGGATGCTTTCACTGCCTGCAGAATGGTAATCATGTCACGCGGCCCGATCCCGAGGGCGTTCAAGCCGTTTACGAGTTCTTGCAAGGTCACGCCGTTCGGCAAGACCGCGAACTTGCGATCCTCGCCTTCGTCGACTTCGACGGCGGTCCGGTTTACGGTTTCCGTCGTCCCTGTGTTGGAGAAGGGCGCCGGTTGCGAGACTTGCTGCGTCTCGGTGATGCGGATCGTCAGATTGCCCTGAGCGATGGCGACCGTACTGATGCGAACGTTTTCGCCCATTACAATGATGCCGGATTGTTCGTCGATAATAACCTTGGCAATTTGGTCGGGCTGCACCTGAAGTTGCTCGATATCGGTCAGAAGTTCGACCAGCTCACCTTTATAAGTACTGGGAATGTCTAAAACGATCGTGGCGTTGTCGGAAGCCTTAGCTGTCTTCAAGCCTACGAAAGCGTTGATGGCCCGCGCAACGCGGCGGGCTGTTGTGAAATCTGGATTGCGCAGCGAAAGACGGACACGCTTGAGGTCAGATAGTTGGAACGGCAATTCGCGCTCAACGATGGCACCGTTTGGAATACGACCGCTAGTCGGTACGCCTTTTACGACGGTTTCCGCGGCTCCAGCCGCAGCAAAACCGCCGACAGCAAGAGTGCCTTGTGCGACGGCGTAGACTTCGCCATCGGCGCCAAGCATTGGCGTGACCAATAAGGTTCCGCCCAACAGGCTGCTGGAGTTACCGAGGGCGGAGACTGAGACGTCGATCTTTGCACCTTGGCGGGCAAAAGCGGGTAATTGTCCGGTGACCATAACTGCGGCGACATTTTTTGCATCGAGAGACGTATCGTTGGCGTTGACGCCCAGACGCTCGAGCATGCCGATCAAGCTTTGCTTCGTGAAAACGTTGCTTGATAGCGAATCACCGCTTCCGTTCAGGCCAACAACCAAACCGTAACCGATCAAAATATTATCGCGTATACCTTCAATTTCGACGATATCCTTGATACGTGATTGTGCGATTGCGCTGTTTGTCCAGGCAATGCAGGTCGCAAGTACGGTTAAGGCCATCACGGCCCTTCGGACCGGATTTCTTGTCTTGGGATGGGTCGTTGATTTCTTCATCTCCGCCATAACTCCCGATTCGAGATTTCCTCGAACTCATTATTGCGAATTGTATGCCATCTAATGATGTTACTTAATTTATTGATATATAATAATAAATTATGAAATTAGGTGAGGAGGGAATTGATCCTGTCGAGCGTCAGGCAACCAATGCCGGGTCATTGGCAAAGATTGCCGGGCATCGCAGTTTTATCCTCCGCGCTTAATTAGTTTCGCCTTTTTAGAAAAGGGATTAAGGTTTGGATATGAAAATCGAACGTACGACATCTGTTGGATCATCGCCGGTCAAGCGGAGCGACCGCTCACAAAAACCGCCTTCGGGGAAATTCGCCAAGGAAGTCGCGAGCCAGGACTCATCCACCGAACCCGTAAGTGGAGCCGCACCTGCGTATGCGGTCGACGCTTTATTAGCGATTCAGGAAGTCGAGGATGCGACGACAGGCGGCGGTAATTCGCGTGCGCGTCAATGGGGTGGCGACGTATTGGATAGGCTTGATGCCATCCGGCTGGGGTTACTGGCCGGGGGAATTCCCGTCAGCGAATTGCGTTCCATCACTGATTTGGTGACACGACAGCGCCAAAATGTCTCTGATCCGGCTCTACAGGAAATATTGGACGAGATTGAATTGCGAGCCTGCGTGGAGTTAGCCAAACACGAGCGAGATTCCTGAACCGGATCCAATTTAAAACTACTTTCTAGACGTATATTCTAACGGCGAATTCAAAGGCTTGCGAGAGCGCTAGCCACTCCATATACTCCGCGCGCCCAGAATTAGGTTAATGGTTTGGCGAGGAATAAGAATGGCGTCGAAGAAGCGAACTTCGCTTCCCAAGAATTACAAACCCTCCGAAAAAGAAAAGTTTATGAGTGCTCGCCAACGCGAGTATTTTCGGCGGAAATTGCTGGAATGGCGGGCGGAATTGCTGGGCGAATCCAGCGAGACGCTCAAGAACATGCAGGAAGAGAGCCTGGCCGAACCGGATATGGCCGACCGCGCGTCACTTGAAGCGGACCGCTCACTGGAACTTCGGACTCGGGATAGGCAACGCAAGTTGATATCGAAAATCGACGAGGCGTTAGAGCGAATCGATGACGGCAATTACGGGTATTGCGAAGAGACGGGCGAACCGATTGCCTTGCGGCGGCTGGAGGCACGGCCGATCGCGACGCTGAGTATTGAAGCGCAAGAGCGCCATGAGCGTATGGAACGCACGCGCCGCGACGATTAAGGTTTCAATTTCGTAGAAAAAATAAAGGGGGCCGATGTCCGTCGACATCGGCCCCTTCTTTTGCAGCGACCATCTCGGAGGAGGAGGATGGAGGCGATAGCCGCTACAAATTCTCGTTTTCTTGCCTGTCCTTCTAGAACGGGAACAGGATGTCGTAGATTTGTTGCCCGTACCGTGGTGACTGCACGTCGGTAAGGGTTCCGCGTCCGCCGTAGGCCAGGCGCGCTTCTGCCACTTGTTCGTAATTGATTGTATTGCTGTTGGTAATATCTTGTGGTCGAATTATGCCAGTGATGGCAAGTTCGCGCACCTCGGCGTTTACCCGGGTTTCCTGGCGTCCTTCGATGACCAGGTTACCGTTCGGTAGTACTTGGACAACCATAGCTGCCACCTTCGTGGTGATCTTTTCCTCGCGGTCGATAGCGCCGACGCCGGCGACACCGGACGTACTGGCCCCATTCACTAAGGTCGTGGGGACGACAGTCTGCGGGAAGATGGCATCCAACGCTTGCTCGTATCCGAGGAAGTTCGTCAGGTTCGCAGTCTCGCTGTTGTTGCGTGTCCGCGAAATTGAATTGTCGAGCTCAACCTTGTCCGCCACAGCGACGGTGACAGTGACAATGTCGCCGATTTGATTGGCTCGCAAATCCTTGAAGAAGGCACGAGAACCAGCCCGCCAAAGTGAGTTCGCTGCGCGTTCGGCTCGGACTGGCGCCGGCATCGGCATTGTTATGGGGCGATAACCTGTTCGGTGCGTCGGGTTTTGGACCCGCGTCAGTTTCGGCTCCTCACCGACTTGTGATAGCCGTTCCAGAGTGTTGCATCCGCCGAGAACCGCAACCGACAGCGCATAGGCGGCGATTTTAATCAAGGATTTCATGTGGCGCGTTTTCATTGGCTGCTCCTACCTCAAAGCCACACGGCCAGCTGTATTTACGGTGACCGTTCCCGAGTTAACGACGGTGCCGTCAATCGTCTTGTGTGTCTTTGCGTTCAAGATCCGAATGGTGTCACCCTTGGAGCCGTCCTGCAGAGCTTTGCCTTGAGCAGTTAGAGTCATTCTGTTGGTTTGGAACACCATGGTCACGATCGAACCCTTGGGAACCAATATCGGCATTCGGATTTCGTTTCGCTTGATTGCCCGGTCGGCGGAAATAGTCCGAAGTGGGCTCATGCCGATCAAGTCTTCCGCGTCGTGTAAAGAGTTCATATCTATTTTGTCAGCCCGCACGGTTACTTGCCGAATATCACGCTGTCCGATGGTCTCACCGCTGCGCATGCGCCGCACTAGAACCGGAATGTCGATGAGTCTATGGTATCGACCGGTCGCGGTGATATGCCGTTTCATCTGAGCTCCGCCTTCGCCACCCATGAGCATGGCGGAGAACCGTCGTGTTTGCGGATCGAGTTGCAGCTGCCTGATTTTGACCGAAGGCATTGCCTCGCCAGGCAAATGCATCTGAAGCAGTCGGTTGTCGAGGTCGATTTCAAATTTGTCTGATTTGCCTAATTCACTGCGAATTTCCGCATCGATAGCTTCGCGGATTTGTTCAGTCGAGATCAGTATAGCAGAACGTTCGAGTATAGCTTGGTCTAGGGTGCTCAATGGTTTCCATTTTACACCATATGAACGTGATGCGTGATAGAGCCATTGAACGTTCAAGGTGATCCGCTTGCCCGGTTCCGGCGCTTGCAAGACGACGCGGTTGGCGTGCCGCCCGGCGTCTTGGAAGATGTCGCCGAGGCGTACAACGTCGTCGCGGATAACCGTGTGGTGGCGCAGCGTGGCGGCGAGACTATCGCTTACGGATAAGAGGCCCGCGGCCAAGAATACTGTCGCACCCAGAAGACGCCCGCTTTTGAATATTTGAGCGTGTTTCATGGTCTGTTACCGTACGTTCGTCATGGTGGCCATCATCTGATCTGATGTTTCGATCACCTTGGAATTCATCTCGTAGGCCCGCTGAGCGGTAATGAGATTGGTGATCTCTTCAACTACGTTGACGTTAGACGTCTCGAGGAAGCCTTGTTGGAGGCGGCCGAAACCGGCGGCATCAGGGTTGCCGGAAGTGGCCGAACCCGACGCCGGGGTCTCTAAGTAGAGATTGTCGCCGACGGCCAGCAGGCCTGCTTCGTTCGAGAAATTCGCAAGTTCAAATTGGCCGACGTTCTGTGGCGTAATTTGCCCGTCCAATTGAACGAGAACTTCGCCGCTGGAATTGACCGTGACGTCGATCGCCCCATCGGGGACGGTCAGACCCGGGAGCACCCGGAAGCCATCGACTGTTACAACTTCACCATCTTGACTGAGCTGAAAAGCGCCGGAACGGGTATATGCTGTCTCGCCGTCCGGCAGTTCGACCTGGAAATACCCTTCACCGTTAATCGCCAAATCTAGGGTGTTTTCGGTCAAGGTCAGGTTGCCTTGTTCGGCAATTCGATAAACCGCGGCGGTTTTCACACCGAGGCCGATTTGCACGCCCGCTGGCACGATAGTGCCAGAATCTGAAGAGTCGGACCCCACGCGCCGTTGGTTTTGATATAACAGATCTTGGAATTCAACACGTCGGCGTTGATAAGCAGTCGTGTTCATATTCGCGATATTGTGGGAGATGACCTCGACATTGAGCTGTTGAGCCAACATTCCCGTCGCGCCGATATTAAGAGATCTCATTGGTTGTCTCCTTTACCCGCCTGCTGCACGTCGGGAAATTCGGCTAATCGCCTTCATTTGCCGTTCGTGTTCCTGTTGAATGGCCCGACCGAGACTTTGGTGCGAGCGATGGACTTTGATCATTTCACCGAGCTCTAAAATCGCTTGAACATTGGATTCCTCCAACATGCCTTGCGCGATCTTAGGATTCTCAACTTCCTCAGGTTCCTGATCTTCAGGCGCGATATAAAGGTTGTTCGCGGATCGTCGCAATTGCTGCTCGTCTTCGAACTTCACGAGACCGAGCTTGGCAATGCGACCGGCATCCGTCGAGAGCGTGCCGTCGCCGCTGATCTCGACCCGACCGGCATTGGCAGGGATATTGATTGCACTCCCACTGTTGTCGAGAACGGGATTACCTTGTCCTGTGACTAGCCTGTTTTCTGCGTCCAGCTGAAACCGGCCATGTCGGGTGTAGCGATCGCCTAGCGGTGTCTCAATGGTAAAGTAACCATCGCCAGAGACCGCCAAGTCGAACGGATTGTCCGTCTTGACGAGCGGGCCCTCGCTGGTATCGCGCATCGTACCGATGTCCTGCGCGAAAGATTGCTTATCGTCGTTGGTGGGTTTTTGCAGATGCTCGATAAATATCAAGCGTTCCGCCTTGTAGGCGGGGGTGTTCATATTTGCCATGTTGTTTGCGATGATATCCATGTTTCTTCGCAAACCCAATTGGCGCGATAACGCTATATAAGTTGGTGTCTCCATAACCTGGCCTTATCCTTCCTCATTGAAAAGCCTCCGCTTACCAAGGTAAGCAGGATGTGTGCCAAATTATTTAACGTATTGATAACAGATATTTAAGTGAAATTAATGGGAAATTGAAGGCACTTATGGAAGCGCTTGCCGAGCAGTTGTTACCTTGCGCTGGAAATTTTGTACTCTGTATTGGAAAATACCGCCTGTAGTTTGTTTTTGCTTTTTCTGTGCTTATTAATTATTATTTCTCAAGTATTCCTTATGTGATGATATAAAAGAAACGTAATTTCGGTGTGGTTTTAGTAATATAGAGACATAGTAAATGGCCGATGAGTTCGATGATGACGATGAATTAGGCGAAGGCGATGTGTCCGGATCAGGCGGCGGTCTAAAGAAATTACTGCTATTTGTTGGTGCTCCGGTTCTATTGTTGATCATCGGTGGTGCGGTCGCTTATTTTTTGGGTGCGTTCGACTCGTTTTTCGGTCCGTCGCCGGAAGAACTTGAAGCTGAGCAACAACAATTGGACTCATTGGGTTATTTTTTTGAGCTTGAAGAGATGCTTGTCAGCATGGGGCGCGCCGGTCGTAAATCTAGCTTTCTGAAACTTCGCATCAGTTTGGAGTTAGAGAAGAAAGAGGACGAGCAGAGGATCAAGGCGGTGATGCCTCGGATCGTCGACAATTTCCAAGTGTTTCTGCGTGGCTTGCGGATTGAGGAATTACAGGGTTCGCACGGTCTTTACCGCATAAAGGAAGAGCTATTGGTGCGGGTAAACGCGGCAGCCAAACCGGTAAAGGTGAAAGATGTTCTCTTTAAGGAAATGTTGGTACAATAACTGATAAGCTTAATGCTGGTGAAATAGCCCGCTGGGTATCGCCATGATGATGGATGACGAAAACGAAAATATAGCCGATGACTGGGCGGCGTCGCTGGAAGAAAGTGGCGACGGCGGTGAGGACGGCGACGCTCTTGCTGACGAATGGGCTGCCATGGCCGATGGCGGCGGCGATGATGGCTATGCCGAAAGCTCCCGCGTCCTCGATCAGTCCGAAATCGATAGTCTGCTCGGCTTCCAAGGAGGAGATGGGACCGAAAGCGAGCGTTCGGGCATTGAGGCCATTATCGACAGCGGTATGGTGTCGTATGAACGTCTACCGATGTTGGAGGTCGTATTCGACCGTCTCGTTCGGATGATGTCGACATCGTTGCGTAATTTCACATCCGATAACGTCGATGTCAGCCTAGACAATATAACGTCAATTCGTTTTGGGGACTATTTAAACTCCATTCCGTTACCCGCGATGCTGACGGTGTTTAAGGTGGAGGAATGGGATAACTTCGGGCTGATTACGGTCGACAGTTCGCTCATTTACTCAATTGTTGATGTGTTGCTCGGTGGGCGGCGCGGTACGGCGGCAATGCGTATTGAAGGGCGGCCTTATACGACCATCGAACGAAATCTCGTCGAACGCCTGATCAATGTTGTCCTCACCGATCTGGGTGGTGCATTTGATCCGTTGGCGTCTGTCATCTTTAGGTTTGACCGTCTTGAAACCAACCCGCGGTTTGCGACGATTGCGAGACCTGCTAATGCCGCGATCGTAGCCCGGTTGCGAATTGATATGGAAGACCGTGGTGGCAGATTAGAATTGCTGCTGCCCTACGCGACGCTGGAACCGGTGCGCGAACTCTTGCTGCAAATGTTCATGGGTGAGAAGTTTGGTCGCGACTCAATTTGGGAAAACCACTTAGCTACGGAATTGTGGTTTACGGACGTGGAATTGGACGCCGTATTGGACGAGGTTACAGTCTCTCTCAAGGATGTATTGAATTGGGAAGTTGGATCGCGTCTCGACCTTCAGGTCACGCCGGACACGACGGTTGATCTGAGGTGCGGAGAAAATTCGATGTTTCGTGGCCGGATGGGACGTAAAGGTGGTAGTATCGCAGTGCGGATCGATCAAAAACTAGACCAACCCCAAGTTCAGTAGGAAAGGTAACAGGAATGTTATTTCCTCAACTTTCTTTGTTTTTGGAAGTCATAGGCGCGACATTACTCGGCGTTATGATCGTTTATGCGATCCGGTTGAATCGCCGTCTATCCACTCTGCAGGAAGATAAGGCGGAATTTGAACGGCTATTGTTGAGTTTTACGGATTCAACCAGTCGCGCCGAAACAAGCGTCGCACGATTGAAGGCGAGCGCCATCGATACGGCCCAATCCTTGCAGGAGAGTGTGACGCGCGCGCAGGCCTTGCGTGATGATCTTGCGTTTATGGTGGACAGGGCTGATGATTCAGCCAATCGGCTTGAAAACGGAATTCGCGATGCTCGCCCGGAACAAGCAATGCGCGGTAGTGCCGCGCAAAATGTGACAAGCGGAGAGAAAGTAAGCGCCGAACCGAGCGAACCCGAGCTGGATAGCAATAAAGATTCTGGCCAGCGAAAGACCAAATCGGATTTGCTTAAGGCGCTTGAAGGGATGCGATAGGCCATGACAGGTCGCGTCAGAATACTGCCTTTGATGATTATTGTGTTGGCTTTGCTGTTCTCGGTAAAACTCGGGAACATTTGGCATGGCGCATCGACGGTCGATTTCGGCGATGGAATCAACGTGCAGCCGGCGATGGCGCAGCAATCCAATGAAGGGCAAGCCAATTCCGATGCTGACTCGTCGGAGGGTGGCGCACCGCCGGGCTCGAAACCGCTGCAGAAAACGGATGTAGAAACGCCAGTGCTTGGTGATCCCAATCGGTTTAGTGAGCGAGAAGTGCAGCTCCTTCAGGAATTAGCGGAACGGCGCACGGTGCTTGATGCCAGAGAGAAACAGCTCGAAGAACGGGAAGTTTTGTTGAAAGCGGCCGAGCAACGTCTGGTTGAGAAACAGACTGAGTTGACAAGCACGAAGGAAGAAATTGTTGCCCTTCTGAAGCAACAAGATAAGCAGGAGAAGGCCAAAATAAACCAACTCGTCGCAATTTATGAAAATATGAAGCCGAAAGATGCAGCGAATATTTTTGATGAATTGGAGATGCCGGTCCTCCTGCAGGTGATAAAAAACATGAAGGAGCGGAAAGTAGCTCCTGTGATCGCGTCAATGAGCGCTGATAAAGCACGTTCCCTGACGAAAGAGCTCGCGGATCAGCGTAAGCTTCCTGCTTTACCAAACTGACATTATTAGTTTAGATGTTAACCACGATAACTAACAATTAATGCTAGTAGATTAAGCGCCCAATCATGGTGGTCTATGGCCCAAGATTGTGGAATTAGTGCTCGCCCAAAGAGACCTAAGGATTAGTTTTAAGAATATGGCTGTAGATATGCAAATGCCGATCCTCATCGTAGATGATTATAAAACGATGTTGCGGATCGTTAGGAATCTCCTGAAGCGAGTTGGATTCGAGAATGTTGACGAAGCTGCCGACGGCGGCGAAGCATTCAATAAAATGAAAGAGAAGCAATACGGCTTGGTAATTTCTGATTGGAATATGGAACCGGTGACTGGAATTCAATTGCTTCAGCAAGTGCGGGCTGATGCTAATATGAAAGACACACCGTTTATCATGATTACTGCTGAAAGTAAGACTGAGAACGTAATTGCATCCAAGGGAGCGGGCTTTAGCAACTATATCGTTAAACCGTTCAATGCGGAAACCTTGAAGCAAAAACTGACGGCAGTCCTTGGTGCCTTTTAAGGCAGCAGAGCTAGAGGTAGTGACGATTGGATTCTTCCCTTCATAAGCATATGACTGAACTACGAGCGGCAGGCGACAGGAATGTGTTGCTTTCCGAAACCAATGATATCGTCAAAAGCGTCATGAAAGGCCTGGAAGGAAAAGTCTTTGGTATGGATATTCGCGTATTTGGCGAATTTGAATCGCTCAGCGAAGCGATTAAATCAGCACGCAGCGAATTATCTACACTAAGTCTCGAAGGTATTCGAAATGAGCATATACCGGCGTCGAAGGATGAATTAGATGCCGTCGTTCGAATTTTTGAAGCCTGTAGCTTTCAGAATATTAAAGGTCAGCGCATTACGAAGGTCGTGCGGACACTTAAGTTCATTGAACCAAAGGTTGACGAAGTGTTATTGGCTTTTGGTGATGATGTCGCGCGAGAGCGTAAAAACGATCTTGATGCGGAATTAGATACGGCGTCCGACCGGGCGGATGAGCAAATCCTACATGGTCCTCAATCGGAAGGCGAAGCGTCTCCACAGGACGATATAGATAAGCTTCTCGCCAGCTTTGATTAATATAGACGATCAAAACAGCCGCGAAGATAGTATTGAATCTGTCAAACCTGCGGGTTCTTATTTAGTAATAAGCTTATTTATTTTATTACTTGCCTTCTTTATAATACTGAATGTTATTTCTACCAGAACTGAGGTAAAGTCTCGGGCGGTCATGGATTCCTTGATTTCTACGTTCCGGACGGTCGAGAACCCCACTCATTCCGCGCAGATATTTTTGTCGAATTTAGGGGCGACACCAGAGCCCGAACAATTGGTCGACGAAATGCGTCGACTTTGGGTGGCGGCGGTTCCCATCGCCGAGGTCGAAGTCTTAACCGATGGTCGTACGATGCAGTTGAGACTTCCGGCAAATATGATTTTTCCCGGTGGCAAGGCGTTGCTCAGGAAAGATAGACGGCGTTTACTTGGCAACGTGGCGAGTGTGTTGGCGGCGGTGGCGCCGGGTTATTCGAATGAGCTCGAATTGTTGATAGGGACAAATTGGCGGGCAGGTGAAAAATTGGACTTTGATGTTAACAATTTAGAGATCTCCCGAGCAGTCGAATTCGCGAAAGAATTAATTGCGAGCGGTGCTCCGCGCGACACTGTTTCGATTGGTATAAGGGAAGGCGATGGGCGGGAATTGGAGTTTCGATTCTTTGTCCGTAGCAAGGCGATGGCGCGCGTCGAATTTCAACAGTTTTCAGAGTAACCGATGTTTGCAGAGGAGCATCGACCGGAACAAAAAACGCAGGTCCCAACCTGGTTAGTCAGCTTCGCCGATGTCATGGCGCTGATGCTCGCATTTTTTGTGATGCTGTTTTCCATGAGCAATATTCAGACGGAGACATGGGACGCTATAATTTCGCAGATATCACCTTCCGAGACGCTTAAAAAGGAAGAGACGCCAAGGCCGCAGGCGACAAAGAATATAGCGACGGTTAAACTTAGCGAAGCTTTGTCGCTCGACTATTTGGCAAATGTCTTGGAGGAGCATCTTTCGGTGGACGCGTTGTTGAACGATGCGTCGGTACATCGTCTCGACGGATTGGTTGTCGTATCGTTGCCGTCGGATACGATGTTTCCTGCGGGTGAAGTTGGATTAACCGAAGCGGCGCGCGAGGCTTTGTTTCGTATGGGGGGAATTATTACAAGTATCGGCAACAGGATCGACGTGAGAGGCCATACGGACCCGGTATCGACGACGGATGGCACATACGCATCGAAATGGACGATTTCGTTGGCACGTGCGGCCGCCGTAGCGAATGAATTGCGACGTACTGGTTATGGTAGGCAAATTCCGATCTATGGTCTTGCGGATACCCGGTTTATTCATCTGGACGAACAAATTCCCGAATCAGCCCGTTTCGTGTTGGCGCGCCGGGTAGATGTCGTCGTGCATCCGCATTCAGGTGATATCTGATGGCGATCATACACTTGTTCATTGTTGCCCTCGGATTGCTGTTCGTTGCAACTCCAGCATATTCGAAAGAAAACGTGCGAGTTCGTGGAGGAGGGCATGCGGAATTTGGTCGTTTGGTTTTCGATTGGCCGGCGAGCGTCGGTTATAAAGCGGAAATTACTGGACGCAATCTGATCGTAAGATTTAATCGTCCGATGTCGGCGAATTTCGAAGCTGCGGTCTCCACTCTGGACGATTTTGTAAGTGGTGCCGGTTTGTCCGGAGATAATAAAACCGCGACGATCCGCCTTTTAGGGGATTATTCCCTGCGGACTTTCGAGAACGGTAACTCGATTGTGGTGGATGTGGTCCGCAAACCGGGTGATGCTTCGGCTGGAGGGGCGTCCGCCCCCACGCTTAAGGTGCGCAAAGGGCAGCATCCAAATTACGATCGTCTCGTCTTCGATTGGACCCGTCCGGTAGAGTATAATGTTTCGCGCGATGGCGGCCGCCTCAGTGTTGGATTTAATCGATCGGCCAAGATTGATATTGCAGCGTTACGTTCGGGATTGGGGCGTGTTTTCACCAAGCCGACGGCAAAGACCGAGCCAACGAAACTGACATTTGCCGTCGACGTCGACGCGTCGGCTCGAATTCGGCATTTCCGTGCGGGCTACAAAGTAGTTTTGGATGTCTTTCGGAGGACAGACGATAAAACCGCGCAAGTAAGTCCGAAACCCACAGCGGCACCGCCTCAAGTCTCAGCGGCACCTGTTGTTCCCGTGAAACGGGATGCTCCTGTCGAGAAGGATAAAACGAGCGAACCAAAATCGACAGGGCCGGTCCCACTTGTCTCCAAAGACAAGAAAGCCGATACGGCGAAAGAGGAACAATCTACGGCTAGCGGAAAGGCGGAACTTGAAAAAGCGAAAGCCAAGTCTGAGCTGAGCAAGAAAGTTGAAGAAACGGTTGCAGTTCAGCAAGGAGCTGAAAAAGAACCGAGCGAGAAACCTGCTCCAGAGACGAAAGCTGATACAGTTGAGATGCCAAAAGTTGTGGAGGGGAAAGAAGTAGCCGCCGCCAAAGAAGATGAGCCTCAGAATGAACCGCTTGGAGCGGCGCCGGATCCTGTCACTCTCGTGTTCGAATGGCCGCAAGTAGTCAGCATGGCGGCGTTTCGTCGAAACCAATATGTGTGGATTGTATTTGGTTTGAGAACGCCAATACAGACAACGCCGCTATTGCAACAAAGCAGAACCTTGATTGATCGGTTTGACCAAATTCCGTCGGGTCAAGCGACGATTTTGAGGATTCAGACGAAGAATGAGCAAATTAATGTATCGAAAGTTCAGTTGAATGGGACCAACTGGCTCATCGAATTCTCTCAATCGCCGATGCAACCAAGCGCACAAATTAGCTTCGGGGTGAGCGATGCCGGTGCGCAAGGCGCACAATTACTGATGCCGGTGGACGGTTTGGGCCAATTGTTTACGTTCCAAGACCCCGACGTCGGCGATAGTATCCAGGTGGTTTCCGTTGTTGCGCCGGGCCTCGGTATGGATGGCGAGCGGGCCTATCCGGAATTTCAAATTCTCGCCTCGGCCCAAGGCGTTGCAATCGAGAGCTTTAACGCGGATTTGGTTCTCAACAAACTTGAGAAAGCAATCGTATTCGGGGGGCCACAAGGTCTATACGTCTCTAAAGTGGCCAAAGTGCCGTCTAAATTGGACTCAAGTGCACGCAGTCAGGCAGTGACCTTAGGGGCGATTGGGTCGCAAATACTGCGCCCTGATAAATGGCAACGGCGAGAAGAAGAACTCATCGAAGTACGACAGGAGCTGATGAACGGCATCATCAAGCAAAGCCCTAAACGGCGTGCGAAAGGTCGAACTGAACTCGCGCGTTACAATTTCTCGCATGGATATGCACAGGAAGCCCTTGGCATTCTCAATGTGGTAGAAGCCACCGATCTTGAAGCTGGGTCGACCGCAGAATTCGTCGCCTTAAAGGGCGCGGTGTTGGTTTTGGCGGAACGTGGGAAAGCTGCGCAGAAGTCACTTAATGATCCACGCTTGGACGCTTATCAAGACGTCGCTATATGGCGAGGGGCAGCGGATTATCTTGCTAACGATATTGAATCCGCCGCTAAGAATTTCGACACCGGTGATCCGTCGCTTCAAACCTATCCAAACCCATTGAAGGCAAAGCTGCTTGTAAAGCGTTTGACGGTAGCGCTTGAGACAGAACAGTTAGAACTCGCCAAAAAATGGCGGGATAAAGTCGGAGAGGAACTCAATTCATTCGGCCCGATTTACAAAGCGCGTCTCAGTTATCTTTTTGGTCAACTCTATCGGCTTGAACTCGACCTTGATAATGCTGTCGGCGCTTATCAGGTGGCGGCCGACAGTCAGGACCATTGGAGCGCTGTCCGAGCGGAGTACGACCTTATTGATCTCAATCTACAACAGGAGACTATTGAAGTAACCAACGCGATTCAGCGATTGGAGCGGCTTCGTTTCGCATGGCGCGGCGACGCATTTGAACGCAAGGTATTGAATCGATTGGGTGACCTTTACATTGCGGTTGGAGATTACCGTAACGGCCTCAATACGCTCAAAGTGATTGTGAGTTATTTTGCGAAACATCCGGATGCGGCGGAAACGGCCAAGAAAATGGGTGACGTATTCCGAAACCTTTATCTTGAAGGTGAAGCGGACAATATTTCACCGCTAAAAGCGTTGGCACTTTACGATGAGTTCCGTGAACTAACGCCGGCGGGCCCTGAAGGTAATTTGATGATTCAAATGCTGGCCGAGCGGCTCGTTGATGTCGACCTTTTGGATAAAGCCGCGGCTGTTTTGGGACATCAGGTTAAGTTTCGTTTACGTGGCGAGGAGAAAGCGGCTGTCGGAACCAAGCTCGCACTGGTTCGATTGATTGCACGTGATCCTCAGGGTGCGCTCAATGCGCTGCGCGACAGTTTTTATCCAAACGTTTCTCTGGAAATCGAAAATGATCGTCGCCGAATTAGAGCAAAAGCGGAATTTGAACTCGGCAAGGCCAACGATGCCATTGCTCTTCTTGCGGGGGATGTGAGCCGTGAGGCAGATTTGTTGCGGAGTGCTATTTATTTCCGCGAGGCGAATTGGGGAGAAGCAGGGAAGATCTATCAAAGGTTGGTCGGCAATCCGCCAGCAGATGGCGAGGTAATGGACCAAGAGTTGGGGCGGACTATACTTCTCTGGGCCGTAGCGTTGAAGTTGAATCGCGATGAAGACGGACTACGACAGCTCTTCGACCTTTATGGACCGAGCATGCGCTCGAGCCCAATGGCTGCGACATTCGATTATATCGCAAAACCCTCCGAAGGGAGTGGGTTTGATCTGGGCTCAATTCAGAAGCAAATTGCCGATGTCGATCAATTTCAGGCTTTTATGAAAAATTATCGCGAGCGGTTATTGAAATCCCGCGACGGAGCTAAGTCTTCCACTGGCGCACAATCTTCCAGACAATCCACGGCGACGCCAAGCGGTTAAGGCGAAATTTCTCCGAAGCTTTGTATCAAGCTTCCGACGACGAGATACCATCCATCTACCAAAACAAAAAAGATCAATTTGAACGGTAGTGAGATCATCACCGGAGGAAGCATCATCATACCCATGGACATAAGGACTGACGCCACGACCATGTCGATGATGAGAAACGGGATGAACAAAAGAAATCCGATTTCAAATGCCCGTTTTAATTCCGAAATCATGAAGGCCGGTACAATTACGCGTATCGGCATATCTTCGACACTGTTAATAGGACCGACACCAGCAATTTGGCGAAACAGGTCCACGTCTTTCTCTCGGACGTGCCGCATCATGAATTCCTTGATCGGAGCTACGGTTCGCTCAAGTGCCTGTTCTTCGGTAATTTGCTCGTCGATGAGAGGCGCGACGCCGTTATCGTAAGCCTTTTCTAGCGTTGGCTGCATAATGAAGAATGTCATGAATAGCGCTAAGCTTATGACCACTGAATTGGGTGGCGCTCCCTGAGTACCGAGAGCGGTGCGGAGTAGGGAGAGGACAATTACAATCCGCGCGAACGACGTCACCATCAACAAGATCGAAGGTGCGAGTGTAATAACTGTGAGTAGAACAACGAGTTGGACAATCCGTGCCGTCGCACTGCCACCTTGCCCAAAGTCTAGATTGAGACTTTGAGCCAGGGCGGATTCGCCAAGTATCGCGACCAAGGGCAAGGAAAGTGCAATCGGCCAGATGGCGCTACGTTGGAAGAAGGTCATGTATTACCATCCCCTGACATGGTCATGAATGGTCTGATTTTGGATTTAATCGATTTGTCGGCGTCATTGGTTTGAGACGTTTCCTCGGGAGGCGAGTTGATGCCGCTTTCAAGCAATATGTCGTCATGAGCACCCAATAGAATAAGGTGCTCAACATCGTCCCGACGGACTAGGATCAACCTACGCCGGGCGTCTACTGGTGCGACATCGACTACTTCTACGCGTCGTCGTCCGGCTCTTGTCTTGCGTCCGAACCGGATAGCGCCGCCAAGTCCATAATGACGCATAACAATAGCGACAAGTCCGATAAGGCCGAGAACGAAGACCAGAGCGAGGAAGAATTGGAAGTAGTTCGCATAACCTAAATCCATCTCGAGAAGATCACCCTTTTCGTCGACCCGACGTCATGCGGTACGCTTGTTAGTCGACCGTCGTGTTGCTGTCTTCAGTAGTATTTTCCAATTTATCCTGATGTTCGCCAACGAAATTGGAATACGACTGTAAATCACCCAAAAGCGCAGATAACGGTTCGCGTATTTCACCGGCATCCTCGGGTGAAAAATCCGCCACGACTTGACAGGCTTCATCTACTTTCGCCTGCATCAGTTCCATATCAAGATACTGATTTTCCTTCAGTTTATCTTGTCCCATTGCCACAATTCCACGTAACACCTCTATTTCGGCAATCAGTTCGTCTTTTGTCATGATGAGTCCACCTCTGGCATTTGTGTGCCGTTTGCTGCGTAAACATACCTTAAAATCTCGGCGACGGCGATTAAGGCTTCCACTGGTATCTCCGTATCGATATCCGCCGCCGCCAACATTTCGGCCAGATCGGCATCTTCTCTTACCCGCACACCCTCTGCAAAGGCGATATCCATAATATTGTCAGCCAGGTTTCCGCGTCCGGATGCAACAATTTTTGGCAGGGAATTTGGTCCCGTCGGGCGGTGTTCTATGGCGACGGCAATGGAACTTTTTGCCGGTTCTTTAGCGTCAGTCACTTTTACCGAGAGGGGATTACCAGATCGCCGTATCTTTTTCATTATCCCTTACCGGTATTTGCGGAATCGTCATGAATTCTGCAACAGAAATCCGCGACATTCGCTAGAGAAATGCGTTTGCATTGCATCATAATTTTATCGTTATAAATCATGTGGTTATGCATGCTCGATTTGCACTTAAGTTAGCGAGGTTTCGGTAGCGAATGTATCACAAATAGAAACTTCAGCGTGGCAGTCAATTTTGTGGACATCAAGCCCTAAATTTCAATTCAAACAGTTTAGAAATAAAAACACCTAGTATCAATTGTTATTTATTCTTATAATATTAGAGATTTTTTTACGGTTTATTTGAAAATGCGAAAACAATGTGTACTATACATATATATTACTGATGTTTTTTCTGCGTTCCAATCATTGGCATGTTCTATGCATATTTGTTGGGTGGATGGATGAGGCGCGGCTCGGGAGGGTCGCTAGAACGGTCTTTTAGATCGGAGGATGGAACACAATGGATATGAGCAAAATCGCCGTATTTCGTATGACGACCGGCAAAATGGGCTGGTTAGCGGAGCGGCAGCGCGTTCTCTCGCAGAATGTCGCTAACTCCGACACTCCAAATTATCAGCCAAAAGACCTGAAAACGGTTGATTTCAAACGCCTGGTCCAGAAAAGCGAGGGCGTCAATATCGTAAGAACGCATCGCGACCACGTGTCGCTTGGCTCGGAAAGCCAGAAGTATCAGGTGGAGAAATCCAGAGACCCTTATGAAACCACGCCGGATGGAAACGCTGTAATTCTAGAACAACAATTGATCAAGGCAGCGAAGACGACCGCGGATTATGAATTGATGACCAGCTTGTATCGCAAACAAGTGGGCATGTTTAAGATCGCGCTTGGCAAAGGCCAAGGGTAATAGGAGGGCGACATGGCAAATGATCTAGAAAGCGCTCTATCGATTGCAGCCTCTGGAATGCGCGCCCAAGGCTTCCGCCTTAAGGTCGTCGCTCAGAATATTGCGAATGCGTCGTCGACGGCGGACCGGACTGGTGGTGAGCCTTATCGACGGAAGATCGTGACCTTCGCGAATGTTCTGGACCGTGAATTGGATGCGAAGCTTGTTGAAATTAAAAAAGTAAAAGAGGATTCCTCTCAGTTCAGTTTGGTGTATAATCCCAATCATCCTGCAGCTAACGGGGAAGGCTTTGTTGAGATGCCGAATGTAAATGCCTTGGTCGAGATGATGGATATGCGGGAAGCTCAACGGAGTTATGAGGCTAATTTGAATATGATCGAGTCTTCCAAACAATTAATGTCGCGTACCATAGGCCTGCTGCGCTAAGATCAAAGGCGGAGGTAGTATCGATGGCAATTAGTCCGGTTGACGCAGCTCAGGCATTTAGTAAGGCCGCAAAGCTCGTAAGTGGTGGAATGGAGCCGCGGGCGACGCTTGGGCAAAGCAGTTTCGTCGATTTAGTTAAAGATGTGGCAACGAAATCGATCGAAGCGGGAAAGGAATCCGAGAGACTGACAGCGGCCGCAGTCGCGGGTGAGGCGGATTTGACCGATGTCGTGACTGCTGTTTCGAATGCGGAAATGACGTTGCAGACCGTCGTGACCGTTCGGGATCGTGTTATGGCGGCCTATCAGGAAATCTTGCGGATGCCGATTTAGGCGTAGGTATGAACGAAGCCCAAGCGCTAGATTTTATGCGCGACGCCATTTTGACGTTGCTGAAGGTGACAACCCCTATCATGCTTGTAGGCCTTGTCGTTGGCCTTATAATTTCCCTCTTTCAAGCGCTCACCTCCATCCAGGAGATGACACTTACATTTGTCCCTAAAATCCTAATCGTCTTTTTTTCCTTAGTGATCTTCCTGCCCTTTATGCTCGATACGATGCGTGGGTTTATGGAAGGGGTTGCGAATAAGATCATCGGTCTCGGCAGCGGCTGAGTAGTAGCGGATGTTCTATCAACCGCTTGCTGCTGAAGTTTTTACCTATTTTGTTGTATTTTCCCGATTGGGTTCGACTTTGGTCGTCTTGCCCGGTGTCGGCGAGCAGTATATTCCGACTCGCGTCAGATTGCTCTTCGCGCTTGCGTTGACGGTTATGATGGCACCGATTGTCGCGAACCGGATACCGGAACTGCCAGAAAAAGTGAGCGAACTCTTCTTTTTGATCGGAAGCGAAGTTTTTATCGGTTTTGCGATTGGGATGATCGCGCGGTTCCTGATTACGGCCTTATCCTGGGGCGGCACGGTAATTTCATTTCTGAGTGGCTTTTCGGCGGCTCAAGTTTTTAATCCGATGCTGGCCGATCAGGGAACATTGCCAGCCGTATTGCTCTCATTAGGCGGCTTGCTGTTAATTTACGCGACGAACACTCACCACCTAATGTTCTTTGCGATTGCCGACAGCTATACCCTTTTCGTGCCGGGCGTTGCGCCGATATTCGGTGAATTCGCCGACACATTTGCCACTCTATTGTCCCAAAGCTTCGTTATGGCGATGCAGTTCGCGACGCCTTTTATCGTGTTTGCTATTGTTTTTTATACAGGTATGGGCCTTTTGGCCCGATTGCAGCCGCAAATGCCTGTGTTCTTTGTCGCGTTACCGCTGCAAATTCTTATCGCGCTAGTAATATTTGCACTTGTTATTCCGACAATACTGCTTTGGTTCCTCGATCGTTTCGAGGCTTCGCTATCGTTCTTTTTTGTGGCAAGTTAAGGGATCATGTCGGAAGACGCAGACAAGTCATCAAAAACAGAAGAACCGACGTCCAAGAAATTGACGGACTCACGGGAGCGCGGTTCTGTCGCGGTCAGCCGTGAGGTCAACACGTGGATGTTGTTGATGGCTGGTGCAATTGCCTTGGTTATGTTTTCCGAAAGTATTGCGAGTGACCTCAACGCGATGCTGTTAAAATTCGTCGAGAGTCCGCATGCCTTCAGTTTTGACGGTAATAATATGCATGCAGTTCTGTCGGGTGTCCTCATGGATTTCCTGCAGATTTTGTCGCTACCTTTCATATTATTCGTAATTGTCGCCTTGGCGGCGGGCGTTCTACAAAACGGTATTTCGTTTTCGCCCAAAGCACTTGCGCCGAAATTTGATAAATTTAACCCGATTAATGGTTTCAAGAGAATTTTTTCGGGCAAACAAATCGTAGAGTTCGTTAAGGGTATCCTCAAAATTGCCATTGTCGGCAGCGTTGCCGCAATTCCGCTATTGCCGACATTTGAACGTATTGATGCCCTACCTACTTACGACATCGCTTATTTACCGGGACAGCTGCGTGAATTGGTAATTATGCTGTTTACCGGCGTTTTAGCAGTACTTGCCGTGATTGCGATTATCGATCTTATCTATCAGCGCTGGGAACATAGCCGTAGCCTTCGCATGACGAAGCAGGAAGTGAAAGACGAGCACAAACAGACGGAAGGCGACCCGACAGCGAAACAACGCTTGCGGAAAGTTCGAATGGAACGCGCGCAGAGACGTATGATGCAGGCCGTACCGGACGCCGATGTCGTGATAACGAACCCAACGCATTTCGCCATTGCTATGAAATATGATCCGGAAACCATGAGTGCGCCGTTACTCGTGGCGAAAGGGCAGGATCTCGTGGCCTTTAAGATCAGGGAGATCGCGGAAGAGAACGATATTACCATCGTCGAGAACAAGCCTTTGGCTCAGGCGTTGTATTTCGGTGTCGATATCGATGAAGAAGTCCCCGAGGAGCACTATAAGGCCGTGGCGGAAATCATCAGTTATGTTTGGAATGTGAAAGGGCGCTCGATGCCGGCACCAGTTGGCGAACCCGCTGCGGCAGCGGAATAAGTACGCCAAATGCGTTGCGAGGCGTAGGAGTTCAGTATGCTGGCCAATTCGGATTTCCAACGTTATTTCGAGAAATTGCCGACTGGCGTAGTATTGCTCGGTGCTGATCTTAATGTCCTAGAGTGCAATGCGGCGTTTTGCGCCCTCGTGGGGTTCGATTCTCCGGTCGGCGAGGCTTTTGGAAGATTTTTGACGCAGGAATCGCGCGAAGCCGCGAAGGTATATTTCACCGAAGTATCCCAGTGAAGCAACATTCAAAATAGGTTGACGCCACTTTGGTCACGGAAGGTGACAGGTTGGTCTCAAGTTACGCGGCACCTGTCGCTGCGGAATCGAGTGATGAGACGGCTATCCTTCTGCATCTTGTCGAAATAACAGAACGAAAATGCTCGAAGCTCGTTTCGCGCAATCCCAGAAAATGCAGGCAGTCGGTCAGCTAGCGGGTGGGATAGGCCACAATTTAAACAATTTTCTAACCGCGATGATTGGTTTCTGCGATCTTCTTCTGCAACGTTATCGGCCGGGAAAACAAGAGTTTGCCGATGTCATGCAAATTAAACAAAACGCTAATTGAGGGGCCCCCCTGGTGCGACAACCGTTGGCTTTATCGCGCCAGCAAACTCTGCAACCGCAGCGCCTTCAAATGGCCGATGTCTTGGCTGAGCTTCCCAATCTGCTTCGTCGCCCCCTCGGTGAGAGCATTGAGTTGAATGTCGTGCATGGGCGCGACTTCAGCTACGTTAAGGTTGACCAGGGGCAGTCGGAGCAAGTCATTATCAATCGGGCTGTCAATGCACGAGACGCGATGCAAGACGGCGGGTCGCTTGTTATCGAGACTGAAAACCGGCAAGTCGCGCGACCGTTCGAGATAAACGGTGAGACGGTGGCGCCTGGGGAGTATTTTGTCCTCGACGTCACGGATAGCGGGATGGGAATCGATGCCGAGACACCCCCGCGTATCTTCGAGCCGTTTTTTACGACCAAGGAAGTAGGTTCCGGGACCGGGCTCGGACTGTCGACAGTTAATGGAATCGTGACCCAAACAGGCGGCCATATTCTGGCTGAAATCAAAGGGGGGGTGCGAGCTTTGATTTGCTCATTACCGATATGGTTATGCCGAAGGTGGGTGGTGCCGAGGTGGTCAAGGTGGCCCGTATGAGAGATCCTGATTTGCCGGTTATTTGAATATCCGGATACACACAGGAATCGATCGCACGAGAAGTCGAGTCGATGGATAACGTGGATTTTCTGCTCAAACCGTTCAGTTTGAAACAATTGGCGCTGACCGTGAAGGTTTCCTTCGATAGGTCCCGTGAGGCGGCAGCGAAGATAGCGCTAACGAATTGAAAATAAAAAATTAAAAGAAGAACAAAGAAAGAACTTGAACCAAAGAACAAATATGGTACATTCCCAACAAGAAAATAACTTAGACCCTCAAGAGTAACGGGGCCTTGAGCAACAGGTAAGGGGAAAGCAGTATGGCCGTCAGCCCACTTCATCTCGTCGAAAAGGACTCCATGGACAAGGAAAAAGCTCTCGAAGCGGCGCTCGGACAGATCGAGCGGTCCTTCGGCAAAGGCTCTATCATGAAGCTTGGCCAGCAAGGACAAGCAGTGGATGTTGAAGCGGTTTCGACCGGTTCGCTTGGGCTCGACATTGGGCTCGGTATTGGCGGCTTACCGCGCGGGCGCATCGTCGAAATCTACGGTCCGGAAAGTTCAGGCAAG
Organism: Alphaproteobacteria bacterium; assembly: GCA_049601975.1. Classification (GTDB taxonomy): domain Bacteria; phylum Pseudomonadota; class Alphaproteobacteria; order UBA8366; family UBA8366; genus UBA6544. The sequence continues at coordinate 41,356 of JBMYRC010000007.1, forward strand.
ACGACTCTGGCGCTGCACGTGATCGCGGAAGCGCAAAAAGTTGGAGGTACCTGTGCGTTTGTTGATGCTGAACATGCCTTGGATCCCGGATATGCCAAGAAACTGGGAGTCAACCTTGACGAATTGTTGATTTCGCAACCAGATGCGGGCGAGCAAGCACTTGAAATCGCTGACACGCTGGTAAGATCCGGAGCAATCGATGTGTTGGTGGTCGACTCCGTGGCCGCATTGGTGCCGCGCGCCGAACTCGAAGGGGAAATGGGCGACACTCACGTTGGTCTACAAGCCCGTTTGATGAGTCAGGCGTTACGCAAATTAACCGGCTCGATCAATCGTTCGAAATGTATGGTGATCTTCATCAATCAAATTCGTATGAAGATTGGTGTTATGTTCGGCAGCCCGGAAACTACGAGCGGCGGTAATGCACTGAAATTCTACGCGAGTGTTCGCCTCGATATTCGTCGGATCGGTGCCATTAAGGACCGCGACGACGTGGTCGGCAATCAGACCCGTGTTAAGGTGGTGAAGAACAAGATGGCACCGCCCTTCAAGGTGGTCGAGTTTGACATCATGTATGGCGAAGGAATTTCGAAAACCGGCGAATTACTGGACCTCGGTGTCGCGGCCGGGATTGTAGAGAAATCCGGCTCGTGGTTCTCGTTCGACGGGCAACGTATTGGACAAGGGCGTCAAAACGCGAAGGAATTTCTAAAAGAAAATGCTGAAATGGCCGATGTGATTGAACGCAAGGTGCGAGAAAATGCCGGACTAATTTCAGAACGGATGCTCGAGGGTAGTACTGCGGATACGAGCGACGATGACGACGTTGAGGGAATTAAAGAGAATCCTATTGAAGCCAAGGGCGACGCGGACTGATCTCCATATAAGGTTAACGTAAAGCGGCGTCTAAATGGGCGCCGTTTTACGTTTATACAAGACTACTCACGCACGGCAATTAGGCGGTCTATCGCTAGACTTCGATACAACTGGACGGTAGAACGCGAGACCGGAAACAGCGATATTTATGGCATGGGCCACTCTACCGGTCTATATGTCGATGGGTTCAATATTGTGCAGCCGCAGAGACGTTCATCATGACCAGCGCCAGTGAAATTCGCAGCGGATTTCTAGATTATTTCCGTAAGAACGGGCACGAGATTGTGTCGTCGTCTCCGCTCGTGCCGAGAAACGACCCAACTCTGCTATTCACCAATGCGGGGATGGTCCAATTCAAGAATGTATTCGTCGGTGCCGCGCAGCGGCCCTATAGCCGGGCAACAACATCACAGAAATGCGTGCGTGCGGGCGGTAAACACAATGATCTCGAAAATGTCGGGTACACCGCACGCCATCATACGTTTTTTGAAATGCTCGGAAACTTCTCTTTCGGAGATTACTTCAAGGACGTGGCCATCGAACTCGCCTGGAATCTGATCACCAAAGAGTATGGGCTCGATCCTGAAAAACTATTGGTAACGGTCTATTCTGAGGATGAAGACGCTGCTGCTTTTTGGCGGAAGATTGCGGGATTGTCTGATGAAAAGATTATCCGTATCCCGACCTCCGATAACTTTTGGGCCATGGGTGACACAGGACCCTGTGGTCCGTGCTCCGAGATATTTTACGATCATGGCCCGTCAATCCCTGGAGGACCGCCCGGAAGCCCGGACGAGGACGGTGACCGATTTATCGAAATTTGGAACCTCGTCTTCATGCAGTTCGAGCAGTTATCGGTCGACGAACGGGTAAACTTACCGAAACCGTCGATCGATACGGGAATGGGCTTGGAACGGCTTTCCGCCTTGCTGCAGGGAAAACACGATAATTACGACACGGATTTGATTCGCGTCTTGATCGATGCCTCGGCGGAAGTTTCGAATACGCCATCTGACGGTGACCGTGCGGTCTCGCATCGGGTTATTGCCGATCATTTGCGAGCTTGCAGTTTTCTGGTCGCCGACGGCGTTTTACCGTCGAATGAGGGCCGGGGTTATGTCTTGCGTCGCATAATGCGGCGCGGCATGCGGCATGCCCATCTCTTGGGTTGCCAGGAGCCTTTGATGTGGCAATTGGTGCCGGCGTTGGTCGCGGAGATGGGGCAGGCGTTCCCGGAATTGGTGCGCGGCCAGGCTCTAATAGAGGAGACCTTCAAGCTCGAAGAGACGCGCTTTAAGGAAATGCTCGCCCGTGGCCTGCGTTTGCTTGAAGACGAGACGTCGAAGCTCGGTGATCGCGAGACGCTCTCAGGTGAAGTTGCTTTTCGACTTTACGACACCTTCGGTTTTCCCATTGATTTAACCCAAGATATTTTGCGCGGTCAGGGTCGCGTCGTTGATGAAGCGGGCTTCGATACCGCCATGCAGCGCCAACGGGATGCGGCACGCAAGGCGTGGTCGGGATCGGGTGAAGCTGCGACGGAAAACGTTTGGTTCGATGTGCGCGACGATGCCGGAGCCAGCGAATTCTTGGGTTATGATACGGAGGCAGCGGAAGGTGTCGTCGCAGCTATCTTATTAGATGGTAAGCCGGCCGAACGATTGGATGTGGGCGAATCCGGTATGATCGTGGCCAACCAAACACCCTTTTACGCGGAATCAGGCGGACAGATGGGCGACAACGGGGTGTTGTTCACAGCGGATGGCGCGGAGTTCGTAGTCGAGGATACGTTGAAGCGTCTTGATGATCTTCACGTCCATATTGGGACATTACGCCAGGGCAGTTTGGAAAAATCCGACGCCGTTGAAATGCGTGTGGACGGGGAACGCCGAAGCCGCTTGCGGGCGAATCATTCGGTCACTCATTTAATGCATGCGGCGCTACGTGAACGTCTTGGTGATCACGTTGCGCAAAAAGGTTCGTTGGTGTCGCCGGAATATCTGCGGTTTGATTTCAGCCATCAAAAACCTGTTGATGCGGACGAACTTGCCATGATCGAGGCTGACGTGAACAAGCGCATCCGGGAAAACGCTGAAGTCCTGACGAGACAGATGACGCCGGATGAGGCACAGGATGCCGGCGCGACGGCGTTATTCGGTGAAAAATATGGCGAGGAAGTTCGCGTCGTCTCGATGGGGAGAAGAGCCGGAGAGGGACGCGAGTTACCGTATTCGATGGAATTGTGCGGTGGTACCCATGTGACCCGGACAGGCGATATTGGGTTCTTCAAGATCACGTCAGAGACCGCAGTTGCCTCTGGTGTTAGGCGGATCGAAGCGGTTACCGGTGAAGCGGCGCTTCAGTACGTCGGAGCACGCGACGCCATCATTTCAGAGACCGCAAAGTCATTGAATGCAGCGCCAAGTGACGTTCCAGCCCGGGTCGGAGCATTGTTGCAGGAACGTCGCGCTATGGAGCGCGAGATGTCAGATCTTCGCCGTAAACTGGCTGAAGGTGGTAGCGGCACTGCCGCGCCCGAAGTTCGGGACGTAAACGGTATGTCCATGGCGACACGTTTGCTGGAAGACGTGCCCTCAAAGGAATTAAAACCGCTTGTGGATTCTCTGAAGGGGCAATTGGGCTCGGGGATCGTGGCGGTTATCTCGGTCAGTGACGGTAAGGCGTCGTTGGTTGTTGGTGTCACCGATGATTTGACCGAACGAGTCAGTGCGGTTGATTTGGTTCGCGCCGGCTCCGCGGCACTTGGCGGTAAGGGTGGCGGCGGTCGGCCGGATATGGCGCAAGCAGGCGGACCCGATGGAGATGCGGCAGATGCTGCGTTGACGGCGATAGCCGATGCGGCAGCCAATGCAGGCTAGTTCGTTTCACGGTCTTGATAGTCCGATACCCGCGCTCTAGGTTCTCTCACAAACTTCACCGCAGTACAGGAAGCAACACGACGATGCGATTTGAAGGCACCGAAAACTACGTCGCGACCGACGACCTGATGGTCGCGGTCAATGCGGCGATCAATCTGGAACGGCCTCTCCTAATTAAAGGAGAACCCGGAACCGGCAAGACTGTCTTGGCTCACGAAATTGCGAAGGCGCTCGATGCACCGCTTATTCAGTGGCACATCAAGTCAACCACAAAAGCCCAGCATGGACTTTATGAATACGATGCAGTGAAGAGATTGCGCGACAGTCAGCTTGGCGATGACCGGGTGCACGATATCAAGAATTACATCGTACGCGGTAAGTTGTGGGAATCCTTCACCCTGAAGGATCGTCCGGTTTTGCTTATCGATGAGATTGATAAAGCGGATATCGAATTCCCCAATGATTTGTTGCTGGAACTCGATCGAATGGAATTCTACGTCTACGAGACGCAGGAGACCGTTGTGGCAAAAGTTCGCCCCATTGTCATCATCACGTCGAACAACGAGAAGGAGCTACCGGACGCATTCCTACGCCGTTGTTTCTTCCACTATATTCAATTCCCTGATGAAGAGACCATGAAGCGTATTGTCGACGTTCACTTCCCTTCGATTCAAACTGCGCTGGTCCGCGATGCGCTGAAGCTGTTCTACGACGTCCGCGATGTGCCAGGGATGAAGAAGCGCCCGTCGACATCGGAATTGTTGGATTGGATCAAACTGCTGATGATCGAGGATATCCCCCTTGAGGTTCTGCGCAGCAACGATCCGAATAAGTTGATCCCGCCCCTGCATGGCGCTTTGTTGAAGAACGAGCAAGATGTGCAATTGTTTGAACGGTTGGCCTTTATGGCGCGCCGGGAACAACGCGGAAACTAACGGGCGAAAGGAGCCCGACGAAGATGTTCGTGAATTTCTTTTTCGAGGTAAAGAAGGCGGGAATCCCGACTTCGCTACGCGAATATCTCACCTTGCTTGAGGCGATGGAAGCGAAGGTTATCGAATTTTCGATCGATGAGTTTTATTACCTGTCGCGCTCGGCGTTGGTGAAGGACGAGCGACATATCGATAAATTCGACCGGGTCTTTGGCCATGTCTTCAAGGGGCTCGAACCTGTCGAGGGCGAGGAACCGGTTGAATTGCCGGAGGAATGGTTGCGCAAGATGGCGGAGCTCTACCTGACCGAAGAGGAACGCCAAAATATCGAAGCGCTCGGTGGGTTCGAAAAACTCATGGAAACCCTGGCGGAACGGCTCAAGGAACAGGAAGGCCGGCATCAGGGCGGCAGTAAATGGATCGGCACCGCCGGCACTTCACCATTCGGGGCCTATGGCTATAACCCGGAAGGTGTGCGGATAGGTCAACACGAATCCCGTAACCGCCGCGCTGTGAAGGTTTGGGACAAACGCGAGTTCAAGAATTTCGACGATAGCGTCGATATCGGCATTCGAAATATCCAGGTGGCGCTCCGACGTTTGCGCAAATTCGCCCGTGAGGGGGCGCCGACGGAGTTGGATCTACCCGATACGATCAAATCGACGGCCCATAACGGCGGTTATCTCGATATTAAGATGGTACCGGAACGCCATAACCAAGTGAAGGTACTGCTGTTCCTCGATGTTGGTGGTTCGATGGACGATCATATTCGCGTCTGTGAGGAAATGTTTTCGGCGTGCCGGACGGAATTCAAGCATCTTGAGTATTTCTACTTCCACAACTGCTTGTACGAGGGCGTGTGGAAGGACAATCGCCGCCGTCATACCGAAAAGACGGATGTCTGGGAGGTGTTGCGCACGTATCCGCAAGATTATAAGGCGATTTTCGTCGGCGATGCGACTATGAGCCCATATGAGATCGTCTATCCGGGCGGTAGCGTCGAACATTGGAACGAAGAATCAGGCGCCGAATGGATGAGGCGCGTGATATCGACATATCAACGCTCGATCTGGCTTAATCCGCAGCCGAAGGACGTTTGGGATTACTATGAGTCCATTCGTGTCATGAATGAACTTATGGAAGGGCGCATGTTCCCCATGACCATTGAAGGCTTGGATGCGGGCATGCGCGAGTTAAGCCACTAGATACCATCGCACGGGCTTTGAATATGTGCATCCTGGATGCGATAAGGAACTTATGAAACGCTATCTTCAGGTCCTAATCGCTTTATTCTTTCCGCTATGGCTACTTGGCTGCGGTGTGGCGCCCTTCGTGACGGGCAATCCGGCGATCAAGTCACCGGACAAAACCCAAGTCGTCTCCATGTGCTACCACGCGAATGCGACGACACGAGAAGAAGTGACGGCCCTTGCGGCCAAGGAATGTACGGAGGAGGGATCCACTGTCACATTCTGGCACCACGACACCACGTTGAACGATTGCCCCATTCTGGCGAAAACGCGCGTTAGTTTTCTCTGCGTTCCCCCAACGGCCCAGACCAAATAAAAGAGGCGCCCGAAGGCGCCTCAGTTATATTCGCTAATATCGGCGTGATTAAGCGCCCCAGGGCTTGATACCTTCCTTGAGCTTCGTATACCCCTCCAGGAATCCTGGGCGTGGATTGCTGTAGATCTCGTCGAATGTCGCCAGCGCCGCGTCCAGCCAGTCTGCCAGTTTCTGGTTGCCGGGATTGGCATCAAGATAGGCATCGCGGATCAGCACAAAGTGAATGCGTGGATCGTAAGGTTGTTTGGTGCCACCCATAGATTCGTCGCCATCCAACAAGCGCAAAAGCATGGCATCCGCAGAGCCGAGGGTTTGTTCGTGGATCGGCGGGCCGTCCATCCGGTGCATGACCGAGGTCATATCGCGGCCGTTGCCGGTCGTGTATCCCATATCGCCCCAGAGGTTGCTCATCTTGACGTCGCTACCGACGTGATCGAGTACCCGTTGGCCGAAGGCGCGCAGCGGATCGGAGACATCCGCCAACAAATCGGTGAGCCGGTCGCCGTCGAGGTCGGTGGCCAAGATAATGCAATCTTGTTTCTCGATTAGATCCCACAACAGCAGGCCGTAGTTGGTGTCAGCAATGTGTTGCTCAACCTGACCGCTCCAGTTCTCCATACCGTCCTTAAAATCGCTCGGCAGTAGGGCAATGATCCGGTCGACGCGCTCCTTGTGCTCGTCATATGCGTTGACCGCCCATTTACGGACCGATGTAAATTTTGTGCCTTCCAACATCCAGGTCAGAAGGCCGGCATTGATACCGTCTTCCATGGCTTGGGTCGGCTTGAAGGCGACCCGGCCGAGTTTGCCCGTATCATTGACCATCTTCAGGAACAATCGGCCCGCATAGGCCATTTGAACACCGGGAGAGTTCATCTCTGAGTGGACGATGCCGGTCTCGGCATTGACGTCGAATTTCGCTTTGTCCTGGGAGTAAGGTAGGCATGGCATGCAGCGAACAACTGTGATTGGGCCGTAAGGTCGGACGTTACAAAAGACGCCCGCTTGCGTGCGCAGCGGCGCGTTGCCGGACTTGCCCATGACGACGACTTTGCCGCCCTTACCGTCTTTGACGTAGGCATCGCCAGCGGTTGACCATTTAATTGATGTGACCGGTATATTGCCAAACCAGCTCAATGGCTCCAGCGCCAAGTCATGGCGAATTTGCGACCACATCGGCACCGCATAATAAGGCAGTCCAAGGACGTCGATTGCGGCGATCGTGCCGAGCAATGCGTATGCGTCAGTCAACGAGTGGGCGATTGGGTTTATCTTGCCGTCGTGATTGCCGCCTTGCCAAACGGTGGCGTCCGGATAGCCGGTCGGCCGTACGTCGGTGGCGTCGAAAAGGTCGCCAAGCAGACCCTCAAGGTCGCCGCCGTCGGCTTCCGTTCGGGCAATCTTCATGAGATCGAGCATATCGATGTATTCCTGTCTGTTATTTTCCTGCCGGCGCGACGGCGGCTGATTCGCCGATTGCGCGGTTTTCACTGTGCTCCAAGATGCAAGGGGGCTCAGTATTTCGTACGCTGCATCTTGGTTGCGCGCACAATATCATCGGATTCAAGCCATACAAGAACGGACTTCAAATCCAATCAAGTCTATTTGGTGCGAAGGTCGATCCGAGGAGCTGGCATCGCATGGATGGCGGGCAGAATATCTCCGATGGTCGATACGCTGCGGACGAGTTTATCGTGTCCCGAAGGTACGTATTTCTCGGTGTTCATATTTTCGAATAGCGTGTTGAGGGCATCCCAGTATCCGTCAATATTGGCGATAACAATAGGCTTGTCATGAAGACCGAGTTGTTTCCAGGTAATGATTTCGAAAGCCTCGTCCAAGGTTCCAAGGCCGCCTGGTAGGATCACAAAGGCATCCGATAGTTCGGCCATCCGTTGTTTTCGCTCATGCATTGTATTTGTTGTGTGCAGGACAGTGCATTCCGCATGCCCGACCTCTCGCTCCATCAGAAAATCTGGAATGACACCGATAACTTCACCGCCGGCGTTCAAGGAAGCATCTGCCGCCAACCCCATCAAACCCACTCGGCCGCCGCCAAATACGAGACTGATCTCATGAGAGGCGAGAAGAGATCCGAATTCCGTTGCGGCCGCTCTATGGCTCTCGCGGGTGTTGGCGGAGGAACCGCAGTACAGACATATGGATTTCGCTTTTGGCATGACCGTTTTCTTTGTGATGTATGTGCGGACATTTTAATTAACAGTAAATTCAGTAACGGAACCGTGATCAACTAGTCGGTCAGTCAACAGGTGGTTAGAGGTTGATTGTTGATGCAAAGCACCGGAACATTCAATTAGAATTGGTTAATCCCAAAACGATCACTTTTAATTCAATCCGGTGGGGTAAATATGAAACGGATTCTAATTGGCGCAATTTCGGGACTTTCGTTGGCTTTAACCGGTGTGTTGGCGTTGGATGTCGCGCCGGCTGCCGCAGATGGCCACAGCGTGATCAAAAAGCGTATTGAATTGATGCGGAAAGACGTGCTGGGCAATTTTAAAGTCATTAAAGGGTTTGTTAAGGAAGGCAAAGGCTCGATGGCCGATGTCGGGAAAGCCGCGAAGGGCATACAGGCTGCTGCTGGAAAAATTCCGGCTCTATTTCCGCAGGGAACCGGTCGTCCGGACGTCGACGATAAGACGACACGTTCGCTCGCCAAAATCTGGGAAGATCGGGGAACCTTTGAAAAGGCAACAAACGCGATGGGTGCGCATGCGGGCCACGTCGCAATGTACGCAGCTCAAGGAAATGCGAACGAAATTAAAAAGCATTTTAGTTTAATGGGCAAAGAAGGTTGCGGTGCCTGTCACAAACCGTTCCGTGGACCGAAAGCGAAAAAATAATCCTCTTAAGGTTTGACGAAACGGATGACATAAGAACCATTGGACCATGCGGTTCATCAAATTTGTAATTTTACTATTAGTGTCGACGGCGGCATATTTGGCACCGCCGTCTGTCGTTTGGGCGGGAGATAGCGCAAACGGCGCCTATATCTTCAAGGCAGCCGGTTGTGCTAATTGTCACACTGATCCCGGCAAGAAGGGTAAGAACGCGCGTCCAAAAGGGGAGCCGCTTGCGGGAGGCCGCCCACTCAAGACCCCGTTTGGGACTTTCTATACCCCGAATATCACTCCTTCCGAGGCGGGTATGGGCGCTTGGTCATTTGCGGACTTTCAACGTGCGATGATCAAGGGCGTGGCGCCGAATGGTGCGCCGTATTATCCAGCTTTTCCGTATACGTCTTATACAGGGATGACGACGGCGGATCTGGAAGATCTATGGACCTATTTAAAATCTCAGAAATCATCCGACCGCGCTAATCAGTCTCACGAATTGAATTTCCCATTTAATATTCGGGCGCTTATGCACGGTTGGCGGCTATTGTTTTTCGCGCCGGGCGACGTCGGTGATCCGGATCCCAGAAAATCTGCGGAATGGCAGCGCGGTGCATATCTAGTGCGGGTATTAGCGCATTGCGGTGAATGTCATACGCCGCGAAATGCGATGGGCGCCATGGACCGGTCTCGAGAATTGAGCGGAAACCCTGAGGGGCCAGGTGGAAAAATCCCCGATTTATCGCCGGCTAATAAGAAAGGTGTCGTGACTTGGTCGCGCGAGGACGTGCTCGAATACCTGAGTAGCGGAATGACGCCGGAAGGCGATTTTGCCGGTGGGGAGATGGCGGAAGTGATCGATCATTCAACCGGTATTCTGACTGAGGGCGATCGGACTGCTATTGCGGAATTCGTGAAGACGCTAAAATAGAAATTCTTCCTGAGCTTAGCTAAAATATCCATGAGGTTCGTTGTCACGCTTCCTTTGGCGTATTAACGTGAAGCGGTAATTTTTTAGGATGAAACCCGTGAACCGCTCTGTCGTTATCGGCCTTATCGGTCTCGGCGCGATTGTGCTGGCGGTCGCCCTTACATTCTGGCGCGATGCGCCGGAAGAGAAATCCCTAAAAGAAGCGATGCAAGCGCCAGCAACGGTCACTGAAATGCGACGTGCTGCGGAAAATATAAGCCCACCCGAAGACGTGACAAAGAGCTCGCCGACCGCGGAGAGCACAACAGAGAAAAGTGAAGTGCCAAAGCCCGTGCGTATCGTGCCGAGCTTCGATGTCGTTCGCGTCAATCCGGAAGGTGACGCCGTCATCGCGGGGCGGGCGGCACCGGGCGCGAAAATTACGGTTATGGATGGCGACACGATTGTCGGCGTTGTGACCAGCGACCGGAACGGCGAATGGGTATTGGTGCCGGAGAAACCTTTGCCGCCTGGGAACCGCGCCTTGAGCATTATTGCACAATTAGGTGACGGTGAGCCGGTAAGCTCCGGAGATGTCGTTGTTTTGGCGGTGCCTGAGCAAAAAGGACAAAAGGAACGTCCACTCGCGGTTCTAGTGCCGCGCAAGGGTAAAGATACAAAAAAGGTATTGCAGCGCCCTAGGAAGCCGGAAGCGGGGCGGAATATCGCGTTAACGCTCGAGATTGTGGATTATGACGAAGCAGGACGGCTACGGCTCTTTGGGCAGGCGAATTCGGGAAATGAAGCCGTTGTCTATTTGAATAATACCGCAATTGGGCGCGTGGGTGTCTCCGACGATGGGAGTTGGGAGTTGCGACCCGACGAGGCGGTTGTACCCGGGCTCTATACGCTGCGGATCGATGAATTGGCGAAAACGAAAGTGGTTGCACGAATTGAATTGCCATTTTCCCGCGCCGCTCCGTTGGTGAATTTAAAGCACGAGGATTATATAATCGTACAACCGGGGAACAGTCTTTGGAGAATTTCTCGGCGAATATTAGGTGAGGGGACGATGTTTTCGGTCATTTATGAGGCCAACAAAGACCAAATTCGGAACGCTGATCTAATTTACCCGGGACAAGTCTTTGCCGTTCCCAAGAACAATTGAAGCCAATTCAAGGTTGAGAACGCCGTTCCGATTTGATAACTAATGAAAATATATCCAGATATGGTTTGAGACTCGCCAAGAGAATAGTGACTGCGGTGATTAATGAATGCGGCGTGATCGGAGCCGCGACCCGAATATCGCCGGCCAGGGCCACTTTCCCATTTTTCGTCACTGCAAATCGTTATGGGTGTCGTCTCGCAGCAGACCTTAGCAGCATCTTAGCGCCGAGGCGGCGATTTTGTCCTTCCATCGAATAAGGCAGGCGGCCAACTTTCCCCATCTACTGTATATGTAGGCTGCCGGACAAATGGGGCACGACGCGGGCAATTAATGGCCAGCCTAGATAGTCGAAACGCATTTCGAACTTGTCATCTTTCGGCGTCGTTAAATCACCGGCATCACCCGTTGCCAGTGTTTCAATGACATTTTGGGTTTGTGATTCCGGAAGGTCACTCATCCCGTTCTTCTAACTCAACAATCTACTTGGACGCTAGTACACTAAAGTTTTTTCAAAACAAAGCGATAACGTCAACGTCCGGACAAAGTTTTACTATATTACAGCTGACTTAACACTGACGGACCGCTATTCATTAACAGAACCACTCGGTAATATCCCGCGAACATATTAGAGGCCATTATTCCAATGCCTGACTTTATGAAGCCCGTGCTTGTCCCGATTCATTCGGCTGGCTGGCCGTTTATTGCGATTTTCGCCAGTTTGACCCTTTTCGGAGGCTTCTTGTGGACACCGGTTTACGTGATCGGCGGGATCCTGACCGCTTGGTGTACTTACTTCTTCCGAGATCCCGTGCGAACGACACCAACGCGTATGGGATTGGTCGTTAGCCCAGCGGATGGCGTGGTCCAGATGATTACCGAAGCGGTTCCACCCTCCGAACTCGACATGCCGATTGAGCCGCTGACGCGCGTCAGTATTTTCATGAATGTTTTTGACGTGCATGTGAACAGATCGCCCGTGGACGGCCATATCTCGGGTCTCGGATATCGCCCCGGTAAGTTTTTTGACGCCTCGCTGGATAAAGCGAGCGAAGAGAACGAACGCCAGGCCGTTAAAGTTAGAATGGAAAACGGTACTGAGATTGCTATGGTTCAAATTGCAGGTCTCGTCGCCCGGCGAATATTGTGTTGGGTACAGCGCGATCAATCGATTCGTGTCGGTGAGCGGTTTGGTATGATAAGATTTGGCAGCCGGGTCGATGTCTTTCTGCCGGATGGAGTTTCGCCGTTAGTGGTTGTCGGTCAGAAATCCATCGCTGGAGAGACAGTCCTGGCGGATTTAACATCTGCCGAGGCCCAGCGGAAAGGAACCGCAAGGTAATGCTAAAGCGCCGTCCCAAATTTCGTCGCAAGCATAGGGCGCGCAGTCAGACATTCAGTCGGTTGCTGCCCAATATTATTACGGTCGGCGCGCTCTGCGCCGGACTGACGGGCGTGCGGTTTGCCATTGCGGGGCAATGGGAGTTCGCGATGGTCGCGATCCTAGTGGCAGCGGTGCTTGACGCGTTGGACGGGACAATCGCGCGGTTGTTGAAGGCCGCGAGCGATTTTGGTGCGGAACTTGATTCTCTTTCGGACGTTGTGGCTTTTGGCGTCGCACCCGCATTGATCATTTATTTTTGGAGTCTGTCCGAGATCGGTGGTTTCGGCTGGGCAGCTGCACTCTTTTTTGCAGTTTGTTGTGCGCTGCGTTTGGCGCGTTTCAACAGTACGCTGGAGACGCGGCCACCCTATGCCTACAACTTCTTCACAGGCGTTCCGGCTCCGGGTGGGGCCCTATTGGCCTTGTTGCCGTTGCTTGTGAGTCAGGATTTCGGCGATGAATTCTTTCGGCATCCGGCGGTGACCGGTCCGTGGATTGTCGCCATGGCGCTGTTGATGGTCAGCCAGGTGCCGACCTATTCGTTAAAGCAACTCCGCGTGCCGCAGCGTATGGTTTTACCGATGTTGGTGCTTATTGGGCTATTGGCCGCAGGTTTGGCAGGCGCGCCCTGGCTTACTTTGTTGGTTATCAGTCTTATCTATCTCAGTAGTTTCCCGTTTTCCGTTCTCGCATTCCGCAAAATTAAACGCGAAGCGGAAGCCGCTGAGGTGTCGGAATTGACAGATGATGGAGAAGAGCCGACAGAAGAGACGGATCCGCCTCATCTGCGCGAAGTGTAGCGGGCCGCAGGGCTACTCCAGTTTATAGCCTGTTGCTTTTAACTCTTCTTCCGTAAACCCGAGCTTCTCCATTAGCACTTCACGATTATGCGCACCGAGCGGGGGGCCCGCATGGCGAATATTGCCTGGGTTACGGGAGAGCTTTCCAACCACGTTTTGCATCCGAATAGGGCCGCCCAATTCATCGTCTTCGACCGGGACGATATTCTCGCGCGCCTTATAATGTTCGTCCTCGAATATCTCCGCGACGTTATAACAGGGAGCCGCCGTAGCGCCGATTTCTTCGAATCGGCTCATTAGCTCTTTGTAGTCGAATGTCTCAATAGCGGCTTGTAGCTCGTTATCCAACTCCACCGCATTTTGAATCCGTAGACGGTTGTCGAGAAATTGCGGGCGATTCGGTACATCGGGAATATCCAGCGCGGTACACATGCGCTCGAAGGTCGACTGCGCCGAACCCGAAATGGAAAGCCATTTGTCGTCCTTGGTGCGATAGGTATTACGTGGAGCCGTAAAGGATAAGCGGCTGCCGTTTCTTTCCTGCACGATGCCTAACTGGTCGTAATCGACGACCTGTGGGCCCAACAATGTGAACAAAGGTTCGTAGATACCGAAATCAACGATCTGCCCTTTGCCACCGTTCCGTTCCCGCGCCTGTAACGCAACTAATGTTAGATAAGCCCCCATTAGCCCGGCCGTGTCGTCGGCCATTCCGAAACCAGGAAGAAGAGGCGGTCGGTCCTTGAAGCCATTGATATAGGCGAATCCGGAATATCCTTCTGCCAAGGTTCCAAAGCCGGGCCTATGCGAATTCGGGCCGGTTTGGCCGAAGCCCGTAATCCGGACCATAACGAGTCCCGGATTGATCTCACTCAACACGTCGTAGCCAAGACCCCATTTTTCCAAGGTGCCTTTTCGATAGTTCTCGACGATTACGTCCGCATCCTTCACGAGACGTTTCACGATTTCCGCTCCGATCGGCGATTTCAAATCTGCGGTAACCGACCGTTTGTTACGGTTGATAAGCTTGTACATCAAGCCGACCCCGTCCTTGTTGTTGCCCCAGAAGCGGACCTCGTCACCGGTTTCTGGGCGTTCCACTTTAATGACGTCGGCGCCAAAATCCGCGAGGAACATGGAGGTAATCGGGCCGGCCAGGAAATTTGCGATATCGACGACTTTTATGCCCGCAAGCGGCTGTTCCGGATCGGTCGGTTTCTCGTAAGGCATCTATGTTCCCGTCCTTTTGAATAAGCGTTGGTATAAGACATTGATTTGGGACGAGCACGGATAAGTCAAATCTATCTTGCCTGTTTGATGCCGGAACGTACGAATTGCTCTTCGGAAAAATCATCTTTCTTGAAAATTGTCGATAATTGCGCCTTTCTCGTCAGCGTCGTTCCGCGCAAACTTGGTGTTCAATGAACTGGCGCTTCCCAATCTATATTGTCTGCATGCTGACCATTGGTCTCGCGACTGCGGTCGCGCAGCAAGCTAATTGCACAGGACCATCCGCGGCATGTGGTTTTGCACCATTCGTATTGAAGGTCGAACTTGGGCGCACAACGGCGAGTGCGGTTTATCTCGGGCCTGGGAAAGCAGTGACGAATCGCCACGTTGTCCCAGATGCGACGGAAGTAACCATAGTCGCTGCCGACGAACGAAAATTTCCAGCAGTGGTTGAGCCGTCGGCATTCGACGGAGATTTGGTTTTACTGAAAGTGGCAAATCTCAATCTCGGCGACGGGCCGGCGTTCGTCGAAGATGTGCCGCGAGGGACCAATGTTTTCGTTTTTGGATATGATGCCGTGCGCGGGCGTGTGCATTTATTCCCGCAGGGCGAGTTGGTATTGTCTGCGGCTTTTGATTCATCCGGCTCCCGCATTCAACATCAAGCGCCCGGCAGTGTTGGCAGCGATGGAGGGGCGCTGATTTCGGCAAACGGCGCATTGATCGGTATCGCGACGACCGGTAGCGACAGGATTAGTGAGGCGATACCGGTTCGCGAACTAGATCGATTGAGGGCGAGCGCAGGCGCAGAGCATATGCAAACTCACCAGGCAATTGGGCGGTCCTATAGGCATTGTATCGAGACGCAGGCCAAAATGCCGAAACGGCGTGCTCGTTTGGCCCGGCGCGCAGTCGCATATCTCAGCAAAGTCTGTAGGGCGACTGGAAATGCGGCGCTTATCGAAAGAGCTGCGCAAATTCTTGGGCGTGCGGGAAATTTAAAGGAAGCACGTGATTTATTCTCCGTCGCGTTGACGGAAGACCCGCACGCCTTGAACGCACGTATCGGCTTGGTGGTGACGTTGCTGCTTGGTGGCGGGCATTCGGAAGCGGTGACGCATTTGAAATGGTTGCGCGGCGTAATGCCCAAGAATACCGAAGTCATGCGGCTTTCGATACAAGCGGGTAAACACAGTGGGGATATGGAATTTGCGCGCGACGCCTTGAACAGTTTGGAGCGCCTCAATCCGACCTTGGCGCTCCCCATGCAACGGTTTTTCGATTCGACCGGGCCAGCGAGATCGAGACGCTAGGTTCGATGGATTGCGGTGCTTCGCAAGTCGTCTTATTTTGGTTACGCTGAACGACGGTAGGATTCCACAATTTAGGTAGATATTACGCCATGAAGTTTCCCGAACCCTTAGTCGAGGGGCGGCTCATACATCGATACAAGCGATTCCTATCCGATATCGACCTCAACGGTGAGACTGTCGTGGCGCATTGCGCCAATCCAGGCGCCATGACTGGGTTAAACGCTCCAGGCTCGGAAGTATGGCTGTCAGCCAACCGCAACCCGAAAGCAAAACTCGATTGGCGCTGGGAGTTGATTCGTGTCGGTGAACATTTTGTCGGCATCAATACTGCCCATCCCAACGGTATCGTGGCGGAAGCGATAGAAGCCGGACAGATCGAGGAATTGAGCGGTTACGCAACCCTGCGCCGGGAAGTGAAGTATGGCGAGAATAGCCGGATCGACATTCTTTTGGAGGATGACGCGCGACCGCCGTGTTACGTCGAAATAAAGAACGTGCACTTGAAACGCGATCTGCCGGGGCGCGGGGATGCGGCCGAGTTCCCGGATTCCGTGACCAAACGAGGCACCAAGCATCTGGTCGAGATGTCGAATATGGTGCGCGAAGGCGCCAGAGCGGTTATGGTATATCTTGTACAACGGGGCGATTGCGACCATTTCAGGGTTGCGGAAGATATCGACCCGGCCTACGCATCGGCGCTGACGGAAGCGCGGGTTTGCGGGGTAGAGGTGATTTGTTATGAGTGCGCGTTAAGCGTTGAGGAAATCACGGTGGCCGGCAGATTGCCGCTGCGATTGGATGAGGTGACGGTGTGAGAGATAGTGGTATGAACGATCCGCGATCCCAGGTGATTGCAATGATGGACCCGGAGCTCGCCGGCGTACAATTGCACGGTCCCGAGGAATTCGAAGGCATGCGTAAGGCGGGGAAGCTCGCCGCGGAAGTGTTGGACTTTATCACACCGCATGTAGTGCCGGGTGTCAGCACGCTCGAACTCGATACCCTCTGCCATAATTATATCCTCGAGCATGAAGCCATTCCTGCGCCTCTGAATTATCGCGGTTTTCCGAAATCGATCTGTACATCGGTCAACCATGTCGTCTGTCACGGAATTCCGGAGGAACGAAAACGCCTCGGCAACGGCGACATCATTAATATCGATATCACGGTAATCCTGGACGGCTGGCACGGTGATACGAGCCGCATGTTCCTGGTTGGCGATAAGGTTGGTGTACGGGCTAAGAATCTCGTGCAAACGACATACGAATGCATGATGCGCGCGATCGAAATTGTGCGCCCTGGTGTGACCCTTGGGGATATCGGTCACGCCATTCAATCCTATGCGGAAGAGCGGCGGTTTTCAGTCGTGCGAGATTTCTGTGGCCACGGATTGGGGCGCATATTTCACTCACCGCCGAGCGTGATGCATTTTGGAGAACCCGGCACAGGGCCGCGTTTGGTCGAAGGTATGTTCTTCACCATCGAACCGATGATTAATGCGGGCAAGTATCACACGAAAATCTTGCAGGATGGTTGGACAGCGGTCACAAAAGACCGCTCGCTTTCGGCCCAGTTCGAGCACAGTCTCGGCGTGACATCGGACGGGTTCGAGATTTTCACGCTGTCATCCAAAGGTTGGAGCTGCCCGCCCTACGATTAGGAGGGATTGCCGGAAACGTATTTGTGTTGTCCGGGGAAAGCTGCAGATGATTCGGCGTGATATCGTTCACTCTGACTTTCGTATTAATTTGGACACTGTTTTCTCATTACTCTTCCATGGGTAGGTGAGGCGGGAGCGTGGGCAGAGAGCTTCTCTACTGTGCATGCCGTTATCTCTAGGCCTTGACGGGTACTGGTAAAAATAGTAGAACAAAATAAGAACAAAATATAACAGCTAAGGTAGGAGTCACAAATGCCCGTCGCCGCACTTGCCCTGCCGGATCAAACCGGTACTCGCCCTGTCAATCGCGATCTGCTTGCTGATTTACGCCGACAGGTCGCGGGTTTGGAGCGCGCCGGACAGGTGACGGAAGGCACGGTGGCGCTTGGCGTGCCGGAGATCGATCGCCATTTGCCCGATGGCGGCCTGGCGGACGGGGCTGTACATGAGGTGATCGGTGGTGCCGTTACTGGATTTGCCGCATCGATTGCGGCCCGGATCGACGGGCCGGTACTTTGGTGCCTCGATGCGTCCCGGCGCGAAGATCCCTACGGGCCCGGTTTGAAGGCGTTGGGATTAGATCCAAAGCGTCTCATTTTGGCGCGTTGCCGTGGGTTGAAGGAAATGCTCTGGACGATGGAGGAGGGGCTCCGCTCGACAGCGCCGTCTCTCGTGATCGCGGAGCCGGAAGCGAATATCGGACTGATTGAGAGTCGGCGTCTGCAGTTGGCGGCAGAGGCGGGCGGCACATTGGGTCTCATCCTACGTGACGGTGGAGAAGCCGGACGATTGGCGCCTAGCGCCGTTGCCAGCCGATGGCAAGTCGATCCCGCATCCGGCGGCGGTTGGCATCTGACGTTGCGGCGCTGCCGCGGTGCGACGATATCCCGGGACGAATGGAAGGTAAGGTACAATGACGCGACGGGTCATCTCGCTCTGGCTGCCGAGGCTGGGGACCGACCGAGTGCGACGGCGGACCGGCTCTGTCCCGTCTAATCATCCCTTTGTTCTCACAGCGGACAGTCATAGACGACGCTTACTGACGAGGGTCGATGGAGCGGCGGCGGCGGTGGGTCTGTCCGCCGGCATCTCACTCGCCGATGCGCGGACGCTGGTACCGGACGTTATCGTACAACCCGATGACCCGGCAAAAACGGCGACATTACTTGCCCGCTTAGCAGATTGGTGTGGCCGCTACACACCTTGGACATCGATCGATGGAGGGGACGGCATCTGGCTCGATACTGCCGGATGCGCTCATCTCTTTGGTGGCGAAGAAGCGCTGCTCAAAGATTTGCTCACTCGTCTCTCGCATCTTGGTTTCAGCGGGCAAGCGGCCTTGGCGCCGACGCCGGGAGCAGCCTGGGCATTGGCCCGGTTCGCGGATGAGCCGATCATTGTAGGGGAGGACGAGACACGGCGCCGGATCGCGTCACTGCCGGTCGCGGGCCTACGCTTGATGCCCGAAGTAGCGTCATCCTTGAGTCGGCTTGGTCTTCGCCGGATTGGCGATCTCTATTCACTACCCCGCGCACCCTTTGCCGCCCGGTTCGGCGAGGAGACCGCGCGCCGCCTCGATCAGGCGTTGGGACGCGTCTCGGAGCCTATCTCTCCTCGCCGCTATGTGGCACCTTTCCGCAGTCGTCTTGCCTTCGCTGAGCCGATCGGACATGCGGATGACATTACCCGGGGGCTCGATCATTTATTGGGGGATTTGTGCGATCAACTGAGCCATGCCGCGCGGGGGGGAAGACGCCTTGAGCTGACTCTTTTTCGGATCGACGGATCGGTGCAGGAAGTGGCAGTCGGCACAGCCCGTGCGACCCGCGTAGTCCGGCATCTGGCCCGCCTCTTTCAGGAACGTTTGACGACGCTTGATCCCGGTTTCGGTGTCGAGACCATGATCCTCTCGGCATCAGTGACAGATAGGTTGGAGGCTGATCAAACGATCCTGAAAGGAGGAACGGGAGACGCCACCGAATCCATGGGGGCTTTGTTGGATAGGCTCGGCAACCGGCTCGGCTTTGGCCGCTTGCATTCTCTGCAACCGGGGGAAAGCCACCTGCCGGAGAGCGCACAGCGTTTAATGCCGGTCTCATTAGAGAGGGAGGGGCCCGCCGCGTCGCGGTGGGAGGGTGAGGGCTCATGCGCCAAAAGACCCGTTCGGCTGCTAAGCGACCCGGAACCGATGACGCCGATGACACTGGAGGAGGGAGACGGCGCTCCACCACCGGTTTTCCGTTGGCGGCGGCAACTCTATCAACTCCGCCGCATCGATGGGCCGGAAAGAATTACCCCTGAATGGTGGCGTCAGGACCAGGCCTGGACCGGAGGTACACGCGATTATTGGCGCATCGAGGATGTCGAAGGACGGCGTCTCTGGCTCTATCGCGAAGGTGGCGGCGTTGAGGAGAGCCGCTGGTTCGTGCATGGCTTGTTTGCCTGATGCCATCCTACGCCGAACTCCAGGTCACCACGAATTTCAGTTTTCTACGCGGCGCGTCGCATCCCGAGGAAATGGCGTTGCAGGCCGCCGCGTTCGGTTATAGCGCAATCGGCATTGCCGACCGCAACAGTCTAGCCGGTGTCGTGCGTGCTCATATCGCGGCCAAGGAAGCGAGTATTCAACTTTGCGTCGGAGCGCGGCTCGATCTCGTCGATGGTATCAGCTTGTTGGCTTATCCGACTGACCGTGCCGCCTATGGCCGTCTTTCTCGATTGATCACCACCGGCCGTCGCCGCGCGCCGAAAGGCGGGTGCGAGACCGAACGTCAAGACGTGCTGGAATGGGGTGAGGGGGTTATCTTTCTGGTGGTGTCGCCGACAGACCTCGCCATTCCTGTGCTTGGGGTGCAACTCAACGAACTGAGCACCGCTTTCCCGGAGAATTGCTATATCGTCGCCAATCATCTGTTACGTGGAGATGATACGGCGCGGCTGGCTTGTCTGGCTGACCTCGCGGCGGCGCATGGCATGCCGTTGGTCGCGGCGAACGACGCACATATGCATAGCGCCGCGCGCCGCCCTCTCGCCGATGTCGTCACTTGTATCCGCGAGAAATGCACCTTGGACGAGGCCGGACATCGTTTGGTGGCGAATGCGGAGCGTCGTTTGAAACCGCCGGAGGAAATGGCGTTGCTGTTTCGGGACTATCCCGATGCCATTGCCCGAACCGTGGAGATCGCCGAGAGATGCCGGTTTAGCCTTGATGAATTACGCTATGAATATCCCGATGAAGTGTCGCCGGACGGGACGCCGCCACAAGAAGCGCTCGAAGCGATGACTTTGGATGGGGCGAAGCAACGCTATCCAGGTGGTATTCCGCGCGGTGTCCGCGAGCAAATCGAGCATGAGCTAAAATTGATTGGTGAGCTCTCCTACGCGCCGTATTTTTTGACGGTCCATGACGCGGTTCGCTTCGCGCGGGCCAACGATATTCTTTGTCAGGGGAGAGGGTCGGCGGCGAACTCCGCCGTTTGTTATTGCCTCGGCATCACCGCTGTCGACCCTTCGAAGGTCGATCTCCTGTTCGAGCGCTTTGTCTCGGCAGAACGAAACGAGCCGCCGGATATCGACGTTGATTTCGAGCACGAGCGCCGCGAGGAGGTCATCCAATATATCTACGAGAAATATGGCCGCGAGCGAGCTGGGATGACAGCGACGGTGATCCACTACCGCACCCGCCGTGCCATTCGCGAGGTCGGTAAGGCGCTCGGCCTATCCGAAGATACGGTCGCCGCGTTGGCCTCGCAGACATGGGGGCGCTGGGGGGATGGGGTGGAGGATGAAAGGGCGCAGGAGCTCGGGTTCGATCTATCCGACCGGCGGCTTCGTCTCGCACTTCGGTTGACCAAGGAGCTGATCGGGTTTCCCCGCCATCTCTCGCAGCATGTGGGCGGTTTCGTCATCACTCGGGGACGCCTCGACGAGGTGGTGCCGGTCGAGAACGCGGCAATGGAGGACCGCACCGTGATCGAGTGGGACAAGGACGATCTCGATGCGCTCGGTATCCTCAAGATTGACGTGCTGGCGCTTGGTATGTTGAGCTGTATTCATCGGGGCTTCGATCTGTTGCGCCGCCATCATGGACGCAACTACGACCTGGCGACTATCCCGCCCGAAGACAGCGCGGTCTACGACATGCTATGCCGAGCGGACTCGCTAGGCGTGTTCCAGGTCGAGAGTCGGGCCCAGATGTCTTTCCTGCCGCGCATGAAGCCGCGCAATTTCTACGATCTGGTGATTGAGGTGGCGATCGTTCGGCCGGGCCCGATCCAGGGCGATATGGTGCACCCATATCTCCGTCGCCGGAACGGAGAGGAGAAGGTGACCTATCCCTCGGAAGCACTACGGCAGGTGTTGGAGAAAACCCTCGGCGTACCGCTGTTTCAGGAACAAGCAATGAAGATCGCAATTGTTGGCGCCGGGTTCGAGCCTTCGGAGGCGGATCAACTACGCCGGGCGATGGCGACCTTCCGCAAGACCGGCACCATTCATACCTTCCGTGAGAAGTTCATCGATGGGATGGCGGAGAACGGCTACGAGCGTGAGTTCGCGGACCGCTGCTTCCAGCAGATCGAAGGTTTCGGCGAGTATGGATTTCCGGAGAGCCATGCGGCGAGTTTCGCGCTCCTGGTCTATGTCTCCGCTTGGCTGAAATGCCGTTATCCGGCGGTTTTCGCGGCGGCCCTGTTGAATAGTCAGCCGATGGGTTTCTATGCGCCGGCGCAGATCATCCGAGATGTCCGCGAACACGGCATCGAGGTGCGGCCCGTCGACGTCAATTATTCCGAATGGGACTATACCCTGGAGACTGGTGGGGGTGCACCTGATGGAGCAGGTGGTGGCTACGCGCTGCGGCTTGGCTTTCGACAAGTGAAAGGGGTGGCCGAGGAAGACGCGAAATGGTTGGTCGCGGCGCGGGGCAACGGCTATCGCGATCCGCTCTCGATCTGGCGGCGGGCCAGCGTCGCGGCCCCGGCGTTGGAGAAACTGGCACAGGCGGATGCCTTCGCCTCGATGGGGATGTCGCGGCGAGATGCCTTGTGGGCAATCAAACCGTTGCGACGCACCATGTCACCCTTACCGCTCTTCGCGGCCGCGGGCGCGGCCGAACTTGGCGAGGAACCGGACGTGTCGTTGCCGTGTATGACCGTCGGCGAGGAGGTCGTGGAAGATTACGCCAATCTGCGCCTGACTCTGCGCTCGCATCCGTTGCGTCTGTTGCGCCATCGTTTGCGCCAGACCACGCAATCAAGCCGTCTGGTCGATACGAAGGACGGCACGAAGCTTTCGGTCGCGGGGCTTGTGCTCGTGCGCCAACGGCCGGGAACGGCAAAGGGAGTCATCTTTTTGACACTCGAGGACGAGACCGGCGTGGCTAATATCATTGTCTGGCCGAAAGTATTGGAGGAGCACCGCCGTGTCGTCCTAACGGCGCGCTTGATGCAGATCACCGGCACATTACAGCGGGAGGGGATCGTCACACATCTCATCGCGGATAAGATCGAGGATATGTCAAATTTGCTTGACGGTCTTGGAGGAGAGGAGG
This sequence comes from Alphaproteobacteria bacterium, assembly GCA_049601975.1. Lineage (GTDB taxonomy): Bacteria > Pseudomonadota > Alphaproteobacteria > UBA8366 > UBA8366 > UBA6544. The sequence continues at coordinate 64,477 of JBMYRC010000007.1, forward strand.
GGTTTCAGCTCACCTTCGGTCCGGGTGACGGTGTCTCCAACCCCGGTCGCGACGAGAACCCTCCACCGCCAACGCGTTTCGCCGCTATCGCGTCACCGCGTCATCCGAGAGAGCAGGCAAAGGTGATTTTCCCAGGCAGCCGGGATTTTCATTAACAAAAACGGGCCCAAGCCGGTAAAAATATGTCCGAATCGCTCCCAGAAATAGCCCAAATGACGCAGGATTGACGAACAAAAAATACTAAAGACCAGACCGAATCGGGAATCTAACTGTAGCTGGTACCCATACACCCAAAAAGATCAAAAATCCGACCTGCGCTCTTTCCGTGTGTCACTCCATTTTGAGAAAATCAAAAGCAGAGAATCAGGTTGAATAGATAAGATCACATAGCCGTCGTCGTCGCGGAAAAGGAATGCCGAGGGCATTCACGACGGTTGATTAATACGCCGCTGCGTTTCGCAGCTAGCTGGGAGGGAATATTAGGGTGGAATTAAAGCTTCGTATTTTATTGACGTCACTTGTAGTTCCAGTCGTCGCCAGTTGCACGGACCTGTTACAGGTAAAGGACCATTTCATCGTAGATGCTGCGGCAATAACGTCGACAGTGCAGCGAAGGACATTGTCGGCATCGAGCCAGCCCCTCCCATTAATCTCGATACCTACGTCTTCAAAGAGCATCTCTATGATCGCGCGGTCTTCGTAAACGGGGAACTACAGTCAGTACCTCCTGGTGAGAACCTGACATTCACGACGTCCTATGCGGAAGCCAACGGTAAACCGCAAAAATTAGAGAAAATAAATGATAGAAGTAGAGGGGTAAAAAATGAAAATATTACAATAATAAAATAGAAACAAATAATATTTCAATAAAATTAATAATAAAGGAATTGTATAATAAAGTATAGGCAGGAAAAGACAAAACTATTATTAATGCCGCTGAGCAACAATTATTCCAAGCCCAACACGAGGAAGTAAGGCTTGCCGCTTATCAAAATCTACTCACGACCGCGATTATTAAGTCGATCGAAAATTCCCGTGAGGAATTTAAGGCAAACACTATCAATCCGAAACGGAACGAGTCAGCGGCAAACTATAGCGTTGATCAGGCGATTATTGATGCCAACGATTATCACCGCTTATGTTCGTTCTATCGCGGTATCGTTGCGCTTGCGGACGATGATAGGCCGAAGCCGCTCACCCGCGAGGAAATTCTTGCCGAAATCAAACTGCTTGAGGGGCTCATGGCCGAGCAACAGGCAATTTTTCGAAGGCCCGAGAACGCAGCCAGTACACGGGAGTTTCAAGACGCGAGGTTCCAATGGGACGCCTATTCGACGTGCAAGAAACAGCTTACCGCGTTGCTGCTTAATCCTAATACGCCGGGGCGATTTGGGGCGAAGAAGAGACCAACGTCCAAGATCGAGGACGAAATTCTCGACAAGGCATTCCCGACTTTGAACGTGAAATGGAAGGACTGGGTGCCAAAGGCCAATGAAATTACGCTTGTTCTTGAAGCAATCCATGGTCGGAGCGAGATGCTACGGCTTCTGAACAAAGATTTAGATATTTCCAAAAGCAAAGAAGCTGCGACGTACCGGCGCTTCTATGGGTATTTCGAAGAAGTGCAGTTGATGCTAGCGGCCGTTGCCGCTGGGGCAGCGCCGGCCAGAACTCTAGTAATCGACAGCTTTATCGTTAGCGACCAAGGCCGAACGGAGATAGGCACACAAAATGCCGCCGCCAGTATTCTGGTCAATCCGAACCAGCTCAATAAAATCTTATTGGGGACGCTCACCACAAATGCGTATGGTGCCGTTGTACCGCCACCGACCGATATGACGGTCCTCGAAACATTCTTAGATTCGGATGCTGGCGCTCCGTATCTCAAGCAAGTTTATGCG